>CAMAKJ010000050.1 GCA_945836055.1 uncultured Clostridia bacterium
CGGGGCAACCAGCGGGTCACCTCCGACAACCCGGAGGGCACCTACGACGCCCTGGAAAAGTACGGCACGGATCTTGTCAAGCGCGCCCGGGAGCAGAAAATGGACCCGGTCATCGGCCGGGACGAGGAAATCCGCAACGTCATCCGCATTCTGTCCCGGAAGACCAAGAATAACCCTGTGCTGATCGGCGAGCCCGGCGTGGGCAAAACCGCCATTGCCGAGGGACTGGCCCAGCGGATTGTGAAGAAGGACGTTCCCAAGCAGCTCCAGGACAAAACCATTTTCTCCCTGGATATGGGCGCGCTGATTGCCGGCGCGAAATACCGGGGGGAATTTGAGGAGCGGCTGAAAGCTGTTCTGAATGAAGTGAAGAAGTCCGAGGGCAAGATCATCCTCTTTATCGATGAGCTGCACACCATCGTGGGCGCGGGCAAGACCGAGGGCAGCATGGACGCGGGCAACCTGCTAAAGCCCATGCTGGCCCGGGGCGAGCTGCACTGCATTGGCGCGACGACTTTGGACGAGTACCGGCAGTATATTGAAAAGGACGCCGCTCTGGAGCGCCGGTTCCAGCCGGTGCAGGTGGATGAGCCTACGGTGGAGGACACCATCGCCATCCTCCGTGGCCTGAAGGAGCGGTATGAGGTGTTCCACGGCGTGAAAATTGCGGATTCCGCCATCATCGCCGCGGCAACATTGTCCCACCGGTATATCACCGACCGGTTCCTTCCCGACAAGGCCATCGACCTGATAGACGAGGCCTGCGCCCAGATCCGCACGGAAATGGATTCCATGCCTACGGAGCTGGATGCCGTGTCCCGGAAGATTATCCAGATGGAGATTGAGGAGGCGGCGCTGAAAAAGGAGGAGGACGAACTGTCCAAAGCGCGTCTTGCTGAGCTGCAAAAGGAGCTTGCCGAGGAGCGGGATTCCTTCAACGCCATGAAGGCCCAGTGGGAAAACGAAAAGAACGCTATCGGCCGGGTTCAGCAGCTTCGTGAGAAGATCGAGGACCTGAACCGGCAGATCGAAGCCGCTGAGCGGAGTTATGATCTGGAGAAGGCGGCGGAGCTGAAGTACGGCCGCCTGCCGGAAGCCAAAAAGCAGCTGGAGGAAGAGGAGCGCCGGGCCCAGTCCGCCAAGGACAGCCACATTCTCCGGGATCGGGTTACCGACGAGGAAATCGCCAGGATTGTGGAGCGCTGGACGGGAATTCCCGTATCCCGGCTGGTGCAGGGGGAGCGGGAGAAGCTGCTGACCCTGGACGAGACCCTGCACAAGCGGGTGGTTGGTCAGGACGAGGCCGTTCAGGCCGTGACAGAGGCCATCCAGCGCAGCCGGGCAGGCATTCAGGACCCCAACCGTCCCATTGGCTCCTTCCTGTTCCTCGGCCCCACCGGCGTGGGCAAGACCGAGCTTGCCAAGACGCTGGCCCAGGCGCTGTTCGACGACGAGAACAACATGGTGCGCATCGACATGTCCGAATACATGGAGAAATACTCCGTGTCCCGCCTCATCGGCGCGCCTCCCGGATATGTGGGCTATGAGGAGGGCGGCCAGCTGACGGAGGCCGTACGCCGCAAGCCCTACTCCGTCGTTCTGTTCGACGAGGTGGAGAAGGCCCACCCCGATGTGTTCAACGTCCTGCTGCAGGTGCTGGATGACGGCCGGATCACCGATTCTCAGGGCCGAACCGTGGACTTCAAGAATACGATTCTGATTCTGACCTCCAACCTCGGCTCCGAGTATCTCCTCAATGGCATCAATGCCGACGGCACCATCGACGAAAGCGCCAAGGAGCAGGTGCGCGCTCTGCTGCGCCGCACCTTCCGGCCGGAATTCCTGAACCGTTTGGACGAAATCGTGTTCTACAAGCCATTGACCCGCGAGAATGTGACCAAGATCATCGACCTGCAGATCGCAAAGCTGAACCAGCGGCTGGCCGATCAGCAGATTCGCTGCGAGCTGACGACGGAAGCCAAGTCCGCCATAGTGGACGCGGCCTACGATCCCCAGTACGGCGCTCGTCCGCTGCGCCGCTATGTCCAGCACACAGTGGAGACCATGCTGAGCAAACGTCTGCTCCGGGGGGATATTACGCCGGGACAGACCGTCACTGTGGATGCCGAAAACGGCGAACTGGTAATGAAATAATCCAAAGGAAAGCGCCCTGTCTGCCAAAGCAAGCAGACAGGGCGTTTGTCGTTGGGAGCATCACACGTACTGTTGGGTGTTCACATCCACCACGCCCCGGGTGGTCAGGCGCAGAGTGGGGATGACCGGCAGGCTCATGAAGGACAACGTCATAAACGGATCGATGTCCTTGCCCACGCCGAGAGTGTAAGCCGCCTGTTTGGCGTTTTCCAGCAGAGTGTTGACCTCTCCCAAAGGCTTATCACTCATAATGCCGGCAATTTCCAGGGGAAGCTCCGCCAGAATCTGCCCATTTTCCACCACCACAATGCCGCCGTGGTTCCGGGCAATGCGGTTGACGGCGAAGGCCATGTCCTCGTCGTTTGCGCCGACGCAGATGATGTTGTGGCTGTCGTGAGCGACGGAGGTGGCCACCGCGCCGGAGCGAAGGCCGTAGCCCTTGAGGTAGCCGATGCCGATGTGGCGGGTATTCTTGTGCCGCTCAATGACCGCCATTTTCAGAATGTCGGCGTTTGTGTCAACCCCGGATGCGTAGCCGCAGTCCTGGGTGATGATCTGCCCGGGCACCATGCCGATGAGGCCCCGGGGACGGGCGTTGGCGAAGTCCGCGGGTGTGAGCACCGGCATGCGGAAGGTGTCGTGGGCCCGTTTGTCCAGATGCTCCGGAATCTGGGGCAGGGGGAAGTCCGCAACGGTTCCGTCCTGATACACCAGCTTGCCACGCTTGTACACCGTCACCACGTGGAAGTCCTTCAGATCCTCCACAATGGCGAAGTCCGCCAGATACCCGGGGGCGATGGCACCCCGGTTGTTCAGCAGGAAGTACCGGGCGGCGTGAAGGCAGGCCACCTGTACGGTCATAATGGGGTCGGCACCCCTGGCAACGGCTTCCCGGCAGATATAGTCGATGTGCCCCTTTTCCAGCAGGTCGCTGGGGTGCTTGTCGTCGGTGCAGAACATGCAGCGGCTGAAGTATTTTTCGGAGCGGAGCAGGGGCATCAGGGCTTCCAGATTCTTCGCGGCGGTGCCCTCCCGGATCATGATGAACTGCCCCAGCCGCAGCTTTTCCATGGCGTCGTCCATGTCCGCGCATTCGTGGTCGGAGTAGACGCCGGCGGCGATATAGGCGTTCAGAGCATTGCCGGATAGGCCGGGGGCATGGCCGTCGATTTTCTTGTGGTGGGCCTGGGAGGCCACAATTTTCGATACGGTGGCGCTGTCACCGGAGATGACGCCGGGGAAATTCATCATTTCCGCCAGACCCAGCACTCTCGGATGGTCAAAGAAGCTGTCCACATCCCGGTAGTCCAGGTTCGCGCCGCTTTCGTCCAGGGGGGAGGCGGGGACGCAGGAGGGAATCATGAACTGCACGTCCACCGGCAGCCCCTCGGTGGCGCAGAGCATATAGTCGATGCCGTCGGTGCCCATGACGTTGGTGATTTCGTGGGGATCGGTGATGACGGTGGTGGTGCCGTGGGGCAGCACGGCCCGGGCGAACTCCGCCGGGGAGACCAGACTGGATTCCAGATGAATATGAGCGTCCAGGAAGCCGGGGCAGACAATCTTCCCGGTCATGTCCACCTCTTGCGTCCCCGCATAGCGGCCCAGGCCCACGATCAGCCCCTCCGCCACGGCAATGTCCCGGGTATCCAGCTCCCCGGAAAACACGTTGACGTAGGTCGCGTTTTTCAGAACCAGGTCTGCTTTCTCCCGCCCGGCGGCAACGTCGATAATGCGCTGCTTTTTCAGCAGCTTGCGCCCGATCTTCCCGGACCAGCTTTCGGTGTAACTCATGATACCACCCTTTCATGCATTTCTTTTCAGTATACCACAGAAAGAAGGGGATGTCCAAGATTTTTTTGGAAATACCAGCCGAACGGCGTGTGGCGATAGGGTTCCCTTGACCAACAAAGCCTTCCTCCGGGAAGGTGTCTCGCCGTGAGGCGAGACGGATGAGGGATGTCCGGTACGGATTCGCCGAAACGTCTCAACCCCCAGGGGAAGCCTTTGGGAGCCCGTAACGAACCGGGCGGTACCCAATGGCGTAACGAGAATAGACCACCTGTGCACGCATTGCCCGCGGCGACTCGCCGCCACGCATTGCCCGCAGGGGCATCCCCGCCGCAATTGATACTTGCAAAAGAGTGTAAAGTTGTTATAATAGGAGACATGTATGATGGCAGGGGTATCCCTGCGGGAAAGGGGGACATGTATGTCTCTGCGTGCAAAGCTGGCGGCTTTGTGGATTAAGCGGCGGCCGAAGCATGTCAGCGCTACCCAAATCATCGCACTGACCTTCGCGGTGGTCATTCTGGTGGGCGCGCTGCTGCTGACGCTTCCGGCGGCTTCCCGGGAGGGGGTTTCCTGCGGATTCCGCCCGGCCCTGTTTACGGCAACC
Source organism: uncultured Clostridia bacterium (assembly GCA_945836055.1). GTDB lineage: Bacteria > Bacillota > Clostridia > Oscillospirales > Oscillospiraceae > Faecousia. Next base: position 4,553 of record CAMAKJ010000050.1, read on the forward strand.
TCCGCTACCTGCGTGACGGGACTGGTGCTCTATGACACCTGGACCCAGTGGAGCGGGTTCGGCCAGATCGTGATTCTGTGCCTGATTCAGATCGGCGGCCTGGGCTTTATGTCCGTGGCGACGCTGTTCGTGTTTCTGCTTCGGAGAAAAATCGGCCTGCGGCAGCGGATGGTCATGGCCCAGGCCCTGAGCCTGAACGATATCAGAGGCGTCGTGCGGCTGCAGAAGATGGTGCTCATCGGCAGCTTCGCTATCGAAACCGTCGGCGCACTGATCCTGACCCTCCGGCTCTGGCCGGACTACGGATTTCCCACGGCCCTTCGCTGGGGAATCTTCCATTCCGTTTCCGCCTTCTGCAATGCCGGGTTCGACATTTTCGGCGTCATTGCCCCGGGGCAGAGCCTGATACCCTTCCAGTCCGATCCGGTGATCCTGCTGACGCTGTCGGTGCTCATCGTGATCGGAGGCCTGGGATTTCTGGTCTGGGAGGAAATCGTCCAGCGGCGGCACTTCCGTAAGTTCAGCGTCTATACCAAGCTGGTGCTGATCATGACGCTGGGGCTGATTGTGACAGGCTGGATCATGATCTGCCTGCTGGAGTGGAACAATCCGGATACCCTGGGCAGCATGACCACCGGGGGCAAGCTCCTGAACGGATTCTTCCAATCCGTCACCATGCGTACCGCCGGCTTTGCCGCTGTGGATCAGGCAAAGCTGACCGAGGGAGCAAAGGGCTTTGCCTGCGTGATGATGATCATCGGCGGCTCCTCCGGCTCCACCGCCGGCGGCATCAAAACCGTGACGTTTCTGGTGCTGATGCTGGCCATGTGGTCCAGAATCAGAAACCGGAACTCCGTGTGTGCCTTCAAGCGCACCATCCCCAACGAGCAGGTGCAGAACGCGCTGACCATTGTGTTCATCCTGTTCGGCCTGGCTATGGTCGGCGGTATCGTCATCAGTACCACCTGCCCCATGAATTTTACGGATGCCCTGTTTGAATCGGTGTCGGCGCTGGCAACCGTGGGCCTGTCGGCGGGGGGCACCGCTTCCCTGGGCGTGGCGGCGCAGATTCTGATTATCGTATACATGTATTTCGGCCGGGTTGGCGTGCTGACCATCAGCCTGGGCTTCCTGACGGGAAACCGGGCGGAGGAGCGGTTCCGCTACGCCGAGACCAATTTGCTGATCGGATAAGGAGAGACAAAATGAAATCTTACATTGTCATTGGTTTGGGCCGCTTCGGCGGTTCCCTGGCCCGGCGGATCTGCTCCCTGGGCGCGGAGGTTCTGGCGATGGACGTTCGCAGCGATCTCGTGCAGCAGGTGGCGAACGACGTGACCCACGCCGTCGTGGGCGACGCCCAGGATAAAGAGGTTCTGCGCTCCCTGGGCGTGCGGAATTTTGACTGCGCCATCATCGCCATCGGCGACGATCTGGCGGCGTCCGTGCTGATTACCATGAACCTCAAGGAGCTGGAGGTACCCTACATCGTCTGCAAGGCCCACGACGAAACCCACCGCCGGGTGCTGGAAAAGCTGGGGGTCGACCGGGTGGTGATTCCGGAGCAGGAGCACGCCCAGCGGCTGGCCCGGAGCCTGGTATCCCACAACGTGCTGGATTACATCGAGCTTTCCGAGGACTATGGTATCCTGGAAGTGCCCGCCCCCAAAAGCTGGGTGGGCAAGTGCATCAATGAGCTGAACGTCCGGGCGAAATTGGGCGTGAACATCATCGCCGTGGAAAACGGCAAAAAGACCAACGTCTCTCCCGCCGCGGACTACCGGATCTGCGAGGGGGACATCATGGTGGTTCTTGGGGATACCTATGCCCTGAGCGCGGTGCAGAAGCTGTGACGGAGCAGAGAATTACCTCCCGGAAAAATCCGCTGCTGCAGCAGGTGCGAAAGCTGCTTTCCTCCCGGAAGGCCCGGGAGGAGGCGGGGCTGTTCGTCGCTGACGGCACCAAGCTCCTGGCGGAAGCGGTGCGCTGGTATCCCGGGCTGGATACGGTGATTCTGTCCGACGGGGTGGAGGCTGAGGTGCCGGATTCGGTGCGGCTGATCCGGGTGCCGGAGGACGTAATGGCCTCCATTTCCCCTATGGAAAGTCCCCAGGGGGCGCTGTTTCTCTGCCGGTATCCGGAGAAGACGAACTTTTCGCCGAAAAAAGGCAGCCTGCTGCTGGACGGAATTCGGGATCCGGGGAACCTGGGCACCATTCTCAGGACGGCGGATGCTCTGGAGGTTCCCGTGGCGCTGCTGGAGGGCTGCGCCGACCCCTACAGCCATAAGGTGGTGCGCGCCAGCATGGGCGCGGTGTTCCGCAGGGAAGTGGTGCAGTCGGGCTGGGCGGAGGTAAAGTCCGCCTGCGCCGGGGCGGGAATTCCAGTTGCGGTGACGGCACTGAGCGACCGTGCCAAGGATCTGCGCCAGGCAGACCTGAAGCAGATGGCGGTGGTCATCGGCAGCGAGGGACAGGGTGTGCGCCGGGAGATTCTGGAAGCTGCCGACGCTGAGCTGATTATTCCCATGAACCCCCGGTGCGAGTCCCTGAACGCCGCCGTGGCGGCTACCATCGTCATGTGGCAGATGAAGCAATAGACATCAATAGACAGAGACAGGTGAGAAAATGCTGGTACACTGGATATGGCTTGCCCACCGCCCCGGCCTGAGTGACCGGGTGAAGCTGGCGCTATTGCAGCATTTTCAGGAGCCTGAGGACATTTTCTTCGCCGACGACGGGGCCTTTGACCACATTGACGGGCTGAGCGAGGAGGCGAAAACGGCTCTGCGGGACAAGGATTTGGCCCCGGCGGAGCGGATTTTGGAGGACTGCGCCCGGGAAAAGCTCCATGTGCTGACCTTCCGGGACGCGGCTTACCCTGCCCGGCTGAAGAATATTTTCGATCCGCCGGTGGTACTGTATTACAGGGGACAGCTGCCGGATTTTGACGGCAGTCCCGTCATCGGCGTGGTGGGTACCCGGAAGGCCTCGGCCTACGGTCTGACCACCGCCAAGCGCATGGGCTATCAGATTGCCCGGTGCGGCGGCCTTGTGGTGTCGGGCATGGCCTTCGGAATCGACGGCATGGCCATGTCCGGGGCGCTGACCGCCGGAGGAAGCGTGGTTGGCGTGCTGGGCTGCGGCGCGGATATCGTCTATCCCGTCTCCAACCGGGCGCTGTTTCAGGATGTGGCGGAGTACGGCTGCATTCTCAGCGAATTCGCCCCGGGGACACCGCCGGCGAAGTGGACGTTTCCCAAGCGCAACCGGATCATCAGCGGCCTGAGCTGCGGCGTGCTGGTGGTGGAAGCCCCGGAGAAGAGCGGCTCTTTGATCACCGCCCGGCTGGCCGCCGAGCAGGGGCGGGACGTGTTCGCGGTGCCGGGGAATATCGACCAGCCCTCTTTTGTGGGCAGCAACCGGCTGCTGCGGGAGGGCGCTATTGTAGCCTCCTGCGGCTGGGACGTTTTGAGCGAATACGAAGCCCTGTTTCCGGACAAGATTCACCGGGATACGGCGCCGGTTCATCAGACGGCGTATCCGGACGAGGTGAAAAAGGCCGCACTGGAGGGGGAGAAACCCCTGCCCAAGGTGGCGCAAAAGCCTCGCCTGCCCCGGAAATCGGAGAATCTTAAGAAAGAATTAGACAAAAAAGGCATTGACAAGGCGGCTTGCGCGGCTTATAGTGACGGAAACCCGAAACAAACGCAGCTGTCCGCCGACGAGCAGGCCATCGTCTCCGCCCTGGAAGGGGGAGAGCGGCTGGTAGACGACGTGATCGCCGAAACCGGCCTGGGTACCGGCAGGCTCCTGTCCAGCCTGACCATGCTGGAGCTGCGGGGCGTCATCCGCCGCCTGCCCGGCAAACGAATCGTCCTGAACGGACGGTAATTGAAAGTAACGAAACGGAGAATTTTCATTCATGGGTACACCTGAAAATCTTGTGATTGTGGAATCGCCCTCCAAGGCCAAGACCATTGGCAAATATCTGGGCCCCAACTACCTGGTGAAAGCCAGCATGGGCCACCTTCGGGATCTGCCGAAGAGCAAAATGGGCGTGGATTTGGAGCACGATTTCACCCCCCAGTATATCCCCGTCCGGGGGAAGGAAGCGCTGATTAAGGAGCTGAAGGCCGACGCGTCCAAGGCTGCAACCGTGTATCTCGCAACCGACCCTGACCGGGAGGGGGAGGCCATTTCCTGGCATCTAAAGGAGCTGCTGAATCTTCCCGACGGGAAGGCCCAGCGGGTTACCTTCAACGAAATCACCCAGAGGGTGGTCACGGAATCCATCCGCCACCCCCGGGACATTGATTACGACCTGGTGGATGCCCAGCAGGCCCGGCGGATTCTGGACAGAATCGTGGGCTATGAGCTGTCCCCACTGCTGTGGAAAAAGGTGCGCTACGGCCTGTCCGCCGGACGGGTGCAGTCCGTGGCAACCCGGCTGGTGGTGGACCGGGAAAACGAGATCCGCGCTTTCCAGCCGAAGGAGTACTGGACGCTGGACGTGACCTTAAACCGCCTGGGCAAGCCCGGCTCCTTTGTCGCCCGGTACTGGGGCGAGGAGAAAAAGCGGGAGCTGGAAACCGAAGAACAGACCCTGGCGGTGATGGCGGACATTGACGGCAAGGAATTTACCGTCACCAACGTAAAAAAGGCGGAGAAGAGGCGCTCCTCCGCACCCCCCTTCACCACCTCCACCTTGCAGCAGGAGGCTTCCCGGAAGCTGGGCTTTACCCCGAAGAAAACCATGATGATTGCCCAGCAGCTGTATGAAGGCGTGGACGTGGAGGGCGAGGGCACCACGGGTCTCATCACCTACATGCGTACCGACTCTCTGCGGCTTTCCGACGAGGCCATGGACGCCGCCGCCGATTTTATCCGCGGCCGCTATGGCAGGGACTATTACTACGGCGCCCACCATGTGTTCAAGACCAAGGCCGGAGCCCAGGACGCTCACGAGGCCATCCGCCCCTCCCATGTGGAGCTGGAGCCGGAGCGGGTGCGGGGCAGCCTGACGACGGACCAGTATAAGCTCTACAAGCTGATCTGGAGCCGTTTCCTCGCCACCCAGATGGCGAACGCCGTATTTGACACCGTGTCCATCGACACCGAATGTGCCGGCCACGTGTTCCGGGCCAGCCACCAGAGCCTGCGCTTTTCCGGTTTTATGGCCGTATACGAGGAAGGCCGGGATGATGAGGACGAAGCGGTAGGCTCTCCGCTGCCGGAGCTGGCGGCGGGGGAGAAGGCCGCGCCCTCCAAAACGGTCAAAGAACAGCACTTCACCCAGCCCCCTGCCCGCTACACCGAGGCGACTCTGGTCAAGGCCATGGAGGAAAAGGGCGTGGGACGGCCCTCCACCTACGCCGCCACCGTGTCCACCATCGAGGACCGGGAATATGTGGAGAAGCAGGACAAGCGCCTGGTGCCCACACCCCTCGGGGAAGTGGTTACGGGTCTGATGATGGAGCGGTTCAACGACATCATCGACGTGGAGTTCACCGCCAACATGGAGTCCCGGCTGGACGACGTGGAGGCGGGAAAGCAGAACTGGAAGGATCTGCTGGCGGACTTCTACAAGGACTTCAGCAAGGAGCTGTCCGACGCGGAGGAAGCGCTGGAGGGGGTTCACCTGAAGGTGCCGGAGGAGGAAACCGACGAGGTCTGCGAGCTGTGCGGACGGAAAATGGTCATCAAAACCGGCCGGTTCGGCAAGTTTCTGGCCTGCCCGGGCTATCCGGAGTGCAAGAATACCAAGCCCCTGGTGGAGCGAATGCCGGGCCGGTGCCCCAAATGCGGCAGCGGAATGCTGAAGCGCAAGTCCAAGAAGGGCTACGCCTACTATGCCTGTGAACGGGGCGCGGAGTGCGGCTTCATGACCTGGGACGTGCCCACCGCCGAGGACTGCCCGGAGTGCGGACAGACCCTGTTCAAAAAGTCCG
>CAMAKJ010000051.1 GCA_945836055.1 uncultured Clostridia bacterium
CGTTCGTTATGGGGCTGTGTTTGGAACCAATGTTGCTAACTTAGTGACATTGGGGGCATCTGCCCCCTGCTTTTTTGTTACGCAAGAGAAAAACCGCAAAACTGCCAACCGGAAGCCTTCGCAATAGTTTACATAATTCATTCCGTATATTCCAAACTGCGGCAAAGGGAATTCTGGGGTATCAGAGCGGCAGACTCCGTTTGTATGGTGCGGAGTGGGGCTTTACATTGGAAAAGGCGAGCGCCGGTGCGCTCCCTATAGGTTACATATCGACTGCGCAGCATTCTCAGGGACTTACGGAGCCTGCTCACCGGGAAAGCGTTATTTCTGTTTACATAATTCGTTAAAAAGTTAACATAACTACCAAAAAACAGAGAAATATTGACTTTTTGATTGCAATATGTTATAGTATTCCAGAAACAGGAATTCCTGTTCTTATCAGAGAATTCGACCGATTATGCAGCAACGTCGTATTATTATAATACCGGTAGGAATTCGCCGATATATGGAATCTGCGGCAAAAACAGGAGGAGATGATATCATGGATCCCATACTGAACAACGAATCCAATACAGAGCCCAAAACAGAAATCAAGACAGAAACCAAAACAGAACCGAGGATCGAGCCCAGAAGGAGAAAACAGAGAAAAAAGAGCGTGATTCCCATTCCGTCCTTTCTGACCCAACTGGGGCAAGATGTGCGGTGGTATTACGACATCCGGCTGTGGTCGCCGCTGATTCTGCTGCTTCTGATTCTGGCCATTATTCCGGGAAAAAAGGCTGCGAAAGCGCCTGAGGAAACCGTGCCCGAGGTAACCGCAGTGGAAACACTGCCGACGGAGGATACCGCTCCTACGGAGGAAGCCGTGATTCCGGAGGCTGAGGCTCTGGCCAGACTGGCGGACAGCGTAGGCGCGGGACGATCCGACAACGTAAAGACCGTCATTATGTGGGTTGCCATCAACCGCTCCGAGGATCGGGCCAACGGCTATGGGCAGAGTCTGCTGGAGGAAATCGCCCGACCCAATCAATGGCAGGGCTATGACGAAACCGCGAACTACACCGACGGAACCTATGCCCTGGCAAAGCAGGTTCTGGTAACCCAGGCAAATGAGGGCCTGCGCCCGGTGGATTCTGATATGCTATGGTTCATACTCAATGACGACGGCTCCATCACGCTGCGCAATCAGTTCACTGCCAGTGCCAATCAGAAGTGGCGGGAAAAGACCGTCAAGTAGTCTCACGGGGGGCTGTGACTCCCCACAAGATCACGGTTTGATACTGCACAAAGCGGCTGCAGCCAACTAAGGCTGCAGCCGGTTGGCTTATTTTAGGCGTTGAAACGAAAATGCGCGCGGCCTTTTCCACATTTTGGGGAAGTCAGGGACAGCTGTGGGATAGACACCTGCCGTGCAGCCGACGGAACAGGGCGCAGCGACGAATCCTTCACCTGGTAAAGAGAACCGTTTCCTAGAAAAAGTCTGCAGAATATTCCGCAATGGCATATTCTGCAGACTATTTATGCGATTTTTTACTCCAGGATAACGGAGTACATATTGAACATGGGGAGGATAATGGCCACAACCATGATCGCAATCACGAGACCGATAATCAGGGTCAGCAGGGGCTCGAGGATGGAGGTCAGCTTGCGGGTGGCTTCGGAGCTTTCCGCCTCATACAGATCCGCCATCTTCTGGAAGGTATCCGGGAGCATGCTGGCTTCTTCGCCGATCATAATCATGGAGACAAACAGAGGCTCAAACAGATTCAGCTTCTGAAGCGCGGTGTGCAGATTCGCGCCCTGCTCAACGTTATCCAGAGCACCTTCCACCTTGCTGCAGATGTACTTATTCTTGATAACCGTTGCGGCAATCCGAATCGCATCGACCACTTCCACACCGGCCTGCAGCAGGGCAGAGGAGATCTGACTGAAGCTGCAGGTGTTGCTCACGAGGGTCAGGTGACCGTAAACGGGAATCTTCAGCGCAATCTGAGAAAGCTTGTTCCGGAATCCGGGAACGAACTTGCGGGCCAGGTAAATCACGGCGACCAGCGCCGCAATGACCAGCAGCAGCACCCATCCGTAATGGACCATAAAATCAGACATATCCATCATGAACCGGGTGATTGCGGGAAGCTCGGCGCCGAAGCTTTCGTACATGCCGGAGAACTTGGGCAGAACGAAGGAGGTCATAACCACAAACAGCGCGATCATCAGGAAGATCAGAAAAGCGGGGTAGGCGAAGGCGGAGGTAATCTTGCCGCTGAGGGACAGCTCCTTCTCATACAGCTCGGAAACCTTCGCGAAGGCCCAATCCAGCTTACCGGTTTTCTCGCCGGAGGCAACCATGTTCACCACCACTTCCGGGAAAGCGGCAAAGGTGCGCATACTGTCCGCCAGGGAGGCGCCCCCGTACAGGTCGGTGAGGATGGCCCGGTAGATCTTCTTGTACCGCCGGTTCTTTTCACTGGAGACAATCACGTCCATCGCCATGGACAGCGTAACGCCCGCGCGGAGCATGATGGACATTTTGTCCGCAAACTGCATCAGATGCTTTTTCTTCATCTTCAGCTTGTGGACATCCGGCTCCATGATTTCGATCTCCCAGAAGCTCTCCGCTTTTTCCTTGTAGGGAGTTACGGAAACAGGGGAGAGGTCCTGATTTCGGATGTGGTAGATTGCCGCGGTTTCGTTTTCCGCGTCTATCACACCCTTGATTTTTTTGCCGTCGGGATCAAAAGCTACGTAACGATATTTCATATGTTCACTCCTTGCATAAAAACGTTAAGCATATTCCGAATAGGTACGGCGCAGCTCGGAGAGGGTTGTCGTGCCGTCCAGCACCAGTTCCCGCAGATTGTCGAACAGGGTCTTCATACCCTCGCTTTTCGCGATTCTGCGAACCGTTTCGGTATTGCCGCCGCTGGCCAGGTTGTCCCGGATGGCCGGTGACATCATCAGAATCTCATGGACGGCGGTACGGCCAATATATCCGGTAAAGTTGCATTCCTCGCAGCCCTGGGCGTTGATCAGCTGGATTTCCTCTTCCGGAGGAACGCCGAGGAACTGCTTTTCGGCGTCGGAGGCCATGTACTTCTGATGGCAGTGGGGGCAGACCTTTCGGACAAGCCGCTGGGAAATGACGGCGGACAGGGCGGCGTGAACCATGTACGGCTCCACGCCCATGTCAACCAGACGCATAACGGCGCTGGGGGAGTCAAACGTATGCAGGGTACTGAACACCAGATGGCCGGTGATGGAGAGGGTCATGGCGATTTTCGCGGTTTCTTCGTCGCGGATTTCGCCCACCATGACCACGTCCGGGTCCTGTCGGAGAATGGAGCGCATGACCGTGGCGAAGGTCAGGCCGGTTTTGGTGTTGACCTCGACCTGAGTCAGGTTGTCCATAATCATTTCCACCGGGTCTTCTACGGTGATGATGTTGATATCCGGTTTGTTCAGTTCGGAGAGGGCGGCGTACAGCGTTGTGGTTTTGCCGCTGCCGGTGGGGCCGGTGAGAAGCACCAGACCGTGGGTGTTGCCCAGGATGCGGTCAAACAGCTTCAGGTTTTCGGGAGTAAAGCCGATGGAGCGCTTGTCCAGCTTGAAGCTCAGCGCCGTGGTGATACGGATAACGATCGTCTCGCCGAAGGCGCCGGGGAGGATGGAGATACGCAGGTCCACTGGGGTGCCCTTGCCGTAATTGTAGTTGATACGGCCGTCCTGGGGGATACGCCGTTCGGCGATGTTCAGGCCGGCGATGAACTTGATACGGGAGGACACGGAGGGGGCCAGATCCGCCTCGGTATCCATGTAGACGATCATCTTGCCGTCGATCCGGAAGCGGATGCGCAGCTTGTCCTCGTGGGGTTCAATGTGAATATCACTGGCCTTCATCAGGACGGCCTGCTCAATCATGTTGTTCACGAAGCTGATGATGGGCACGGACTCGTCGTTGCTGCCGTCGTCGGTTTCGGTGGTCTCCGTGTTGGCCACCAGCTCTTTGGCGGCGGCGTAGGCGCGCTGGGTGGTGTAGAGCGTCCGGATTTTCTCGAGAATCACATCGGCGGGCGCTTCCATCGCTTCCAGCTTCAGGCCGGTGTAGACGCCGATGTTATTCAGGGCGTCGTCGTTCCGGGAATCCGCCATGGCGACCACCAGCGTCGTGCCCCGGTCCGTCAGATACAGGGGCAGCATTTTGTTGGCGGTGGCGATGTTTTCCGGAATCAGGGACAGAACCTCCTGGGAAATGCGGACATTGTCCAGGTTGACCGTCCGGATTTCGGGCACCATCAGGGCGTAGGACTGGGTGCCGGAGGCTTCCGGAGTGGTCTGGGGTTCAGCGGCCTGGGCTTCCGGCGGCTGATTTGCAGGCGGGGTTTTGCGTTTCATAAATGAAGCCAAGGAAAGAACCTCTCCTTTCAGATAAGTGAAATATACCAGCTCAGCAGCCTGTCCACCAGGGGACGGCAGCAGAGGGTAAAGACAGTGCCAAACACCAGAAACGGCCCCAGCGGCATATAGTCGTCGGAGCGGACACGCTTCAGCGCGATAGCCCCGGCGAACCAGATACCGGCGCTCAGGATACCCACCAGCAGGGCAATCACCGTGCCGCTGGTGCCGCAGGCGATGCCGCAGATGACCATCAGCTTCAGGTCGCCCATGCCCAGGGCGTCTTTTTTGTAAAGAATCCGCCCCAGCAGGTTAAACAGGGCGATGGCGCCGCCGCCGATGGCGGCTCCCAAGACGGGGGACAGGCACTGAAGCCAGCCCCTGCCGGAGAAAACGTCGCCCAGCGCGCCGACGGTGGCGAAAACGCACCCGGCAATCACCAGCTCATCGGGAATGATGCTGTAGCGCACATCCGACAGCAGAATCATCATCAGGCTGGTGGAAAACAGGCACAGGCAGACGGACTTGAGGCTTACCCCAAACCGGGCCGAGAGCACCGCGTACACAGCCGCGAGCACCGCCCCGGAAAGAAACGCGTGAAATTGTTTCACCCGGGGGGGATTGTGCAGCTCGGTGGGGGTTTCGTCGTAGTCGCAGAAGCACCGGGCGGGCATTTTGTTCAGAATCCAAACCATCAGCCATGCGCTGAGGGCGCCCGCGGCGGCAAACAGAAAATACGTCATGGCGCTCAAACGTTGGGGGTGCACAGATAGATCAGCAGGTTTGCGGTGGTCGTGGTGCCGTTGGTCTGCATGGAGGCGGCGCGGACCAGGTAGGAGCCGTCCTCGTTGTTCTCAAAGTGGCTGATGAACTTGAGGATATCGTTCATATCGCCGCTCATGGTCAGGTTGATGGGCAGGGCTCTGTGCTCCTCGTAGGTGGTCACGCTGTCCAGGGACACGGAGGTCAGGGAGATGCGGTATCTCTGAATAGCGTCGCTGATGACCAGGCTGACGTTGGAATCGTTGGTGTAGCCGGTCTCGTTCAGATCGTCAATTTCCGCCTGGATGGCGGCGATGTCCGCTTCCAGAGAGGAAGAATCCGTCAGATACTGCTGATACGTGGCGCTCTGGGCGTTGGCCAGGGAAATATCCGCCCGCAGGGTTGCCAGCTCCGCCTGGGCAGGGGAGAAGAAGGCGAAGAAGTACACAACCAGTACAACCAGCAGTCCCAGGACCACAAAGGTGGCAGGGGTGAGAGTGATTTTCTTTTTCATATGGCTCAATCCATCCCTTCCGCGGCTGCATCCGCATTGGCAGTCTGGTCAAAATCCGTGGCAGTCAGGTTCGCGTTGACGGTGTAAATCAGGCCGTTGCCGTCGAAGGTGGGCGGCTCCAGGAAGGAGAAGCGGCCGTCCTCCGTCACAGCCTTCTGCCAGTAGACAAAGAAATCGTAATTGAGGGTGGTGAAGCTCAGACGGATGACCTTGGCGCTGTAGTCGGTGCTGATGCTGGAGACGGTGCCGTACTCCCCGGTAATCTCCGTCAGGTCGCCGATGATGCCGGCGGTGTTGGTGGCGCCGTGGGGCAGGGCGGCGATGGCGTCGGTGAGATTGCTCTTGTACCGGGCGAGGTCGGTCTTGGTGTTAACCAGCTCCTCCACGGCGGCGTACTCGGGCTGCTGAAGCAGAGCCTGGGCGGACTCCTTCTGGCTCTGGAGGGCTTTTTTCTCGATGGGGGTGACGGCGATCAGACCCACGGTTACCACAGCCAGGGCGGCGCAGACAAGTCCGGAGACCATCTTGTCGGACTTTGCCTTCTTCGGCTCGGACATGAGGTCCGCGCCCTTGGCGGCGGTGGTGGCCAGGGGGAACATCTGCTCCAGGTCCCCTTCGTCCAGAACGATGGCGGACTTGGCGGCGGGGGACAGGGTATCGGCTCCCGCCACCACGCACTCGGTGTTCAGAATGGTGTTTAAGTAGTCAACCAATCCCACGGTGGAGACAAAGTTGCCGCACAGCAGCACGTGATCCATCACGGCCTCGTCGCCGAAGGTATTGTGCAGGGTTTTCACGGCCTCGCCGGCCAGGCGGTTCAAGGTGCGCATCACGTCGTCCTGGATGGCGGGGGTGGACAGCATTTCGTCTTCCACATTCACGCCGTTTTCCCGGATCAGGTTCAGGCTGGTGTCGTGATCCTGGCCGGTGATGTGCATGTAGGTTGCGAGGACGGTGTTGAAGCCGTTGGGAATGGTTCTCAGGGCATGGAGCACGCCGTCCCGGATGAAGCAGACGCTGGTGCAGGCCTCGTCCAGCATCATGCAGACGCTGATGGACTGGTCCTTGGGGGCCCAGAACCGGGCGGCGGCGTCGGCGGCGGCCACGTCCATGGGGGCGATACGCTTCAGGGTCATTTTCTGGGCGGCGAAGGACGCGGTCATCAGGTGGACCCGCTCCTTGGGGATGGCGAAGATAATCCGGCTGATTTTGTTGTCGGCAGAGGGCTTGCCCTTGTTCAGGAGCAGGTCGTGGGTATAGTACTTGCCGTAATCGCCCCGGAACACCGTCTCCAGCTCGGACTGGCGCAGGCGGCTGACGTCGCCCCGGCTCTTCTTGTCGTGGGAGAACATAACGGCGTTGTAGGCGCCGGGCCAGACGTTCAGGTAGATGTCATACTTATTCTCGTCGCCCACCATTTCCCGGACTAATGACGCCAGGAGAACAGGCTCCTCCAGAAGCTGCTGGACGTTGTCGGCCACACGCCACTGCAGGGAGGAGAAGCTGGGGCTGAAGCCCGGGGACTTGACGCGGGCGATGCCCACCTGCCCGGGATACAGAAATACTGCGAGACTTGCCAAGGGGATAACCTCCTTAAAAAAATGTTTACGCGAACGCGGGAAAGCATACTTATCGGTTTTCTCAGGCTTGACCAAACCCAAGCCTTCCCCTCCGGGGCAATGCCATCCGTAGGGCGGGGTCATGACCCCGCCGCCCCCAAGCCTTCCCCTCCGGGGCAATGCCATCTGTAGGGCGGGGGCTTGCCCCCGCCGTCCGCCGGGATAACGAATTCGCCGAGACAGGGCAAAAAACAAAACGCTCAACCGCGCGGCGGGGGCAAGCCCCCGCCCTACGCTGCCCAGTTCCAAATGTTTAAGGCTTAAGTTGATGACATTGCCCTCCGGGGAAGGTGGCTCGCCGCAAGGCGAGACGGATGAGGGTTACCCCGTTCCGAATTCGCCGAAACGCCCCGAAAGAAGGAAGCGTAATACCGCCCCTCTTCAGTCAAAAATCAAAGATTTTTGCCAGCGGACATTATGGTATGATTGCCACCGGCAATCATCCAATTTTGAATTCGCTGCGCGGAGCACCACCCCAAAGGGGAAGCCTTAGGATAGCGTCAGGCCTGAGAAAGCCGATAAAAAAGGGAAGGCACCCCGGAGGTGTCGCGCAGGCGGAATCAGCCAAAGGCATTTTCAGCCTGCCGACACATCTCCGGCGTGCCTGAATTATGTAGTTAAGGGGAAAAATTAGGATTAGTGAGTGTCAGTGGAGCCGCCAGCGGAGCCGCCAGCAGTGACTGTAGCAACGCCACCATCAAAGACGATCTTATACTGAGTCGCGCCAGAAGCAGTATCGCCAGGTACAACAGTTCCCTTATCGCTGTCATACACGAATTTACCAGTCTCAATACCAAGTTTATCAGCGTCCAGAGCCGCCTTAATCTGAAATTCAAACAGACGGAGGATCGACCATGAAGCAAGACAAGCATAGGTTCTTACGCAAGCGCCCCGGGCGCAAACCGGGCAAGGCGGGCAGTTCGCTGGCGCTGGTGATGATGATCGGCGCGGCGCTGGTGATCTGGGTCATGTGCATCATGCCCCTGATGACCACCACCGGCACCACCGCCATCCAAACCGAGGAAAAGTACGACGACTATTTGGAATCCAGATCGTCTATCGAGTATTGTAAAAGCGAGCTGGAGAGGATGGTCAACGAAGGAAATATTCCCAGTACCTTTGCAGTTGTGAAGAAGGTAGCAGCTGACGGAAATGTCACCTACACGGCATATCAGAAGATTGCGGGCGACACTAATGCACCCGAACACTATCCCTATTATGTCGATGAAGTCACGGCAACAACTGACGAGGATGATGAACCACGGAATGATGATAATGGCAAGCTGGTAACCGCCATCTGCGCGGTGGTTCCGGACGACGATGACCCCGGTGTCTACAACATCACCATCCAGACCTACCACAGCGGTGAAAAGGGCCAGGTGTACAAGCTGAAGTATACCCTCAGCGGGTCTCTGCTGATTTATCCCGAATCCTATAACCAGAACCAGGCCCTGCCCCTGAGTGATTTCGTCCTGGTGGACGGCAAGCTGGGGGATAATGAGGTTTGGAAATCCAGCCTTATAGAAAAAGGCATAGGCTCTGCCGTTGGTAGTGATAACGGTACCGGCGATTTCACGGAGGAGCTTCTGCCCTATGACCTGAGTAAAGACAGCAGCTATGCCAGCTCCCAGGAATACCCCGCCGTGTTCAAAAAGACTGCCGAGGCGGCAGAATTGAGCGGAACCGGGAATGACCACGGCATAGCGTTAACAAACGGCGAATTCACCAATGAAACATGGGAGAAACCTACAGCCAGCACGCAAGAGAAAGATGGCAGCGTTCGGATTCAGAACGACAATGGCAAGATCAGAGTCTATTTGTACGCAAATGGGGAAGCCCATGAGATTTCCAACGATGATGACTGCAAGGTTTATTTGAATGGTGAAACATACAAAGACAATCTGATTCCCGGCAATGGATATTATAGCGTAACCGTCGACTTTGACGCAAAGAGCTATCCCAAGGACGATCCGGTTGTTAACATCCTGCCCATCAGCGGCCTGTCTGTGGGTACTGTTGGTTCTGCGATTCCGACCGAAACCCAGTCTCTGAACGGAAGTAGTAGTGTTGAGAGTGTGGTACAGGAGGAGAGTGACACTTATAAGGTGACGCTTGCAGATGCCGGTGAGGGTATTCTCTACGGTTACTGTTCTTCCCAAGACGGTTCCGATGTCAAATGGGTCAGTGAACGTGAGATTTCCGGGCTGTCTGGTGAAAAGACTTATTTCTTCTATATCTGCCGCCCTGCAAGAATGATTGATGGTGTGTATTATAGCGATTTTGTGCAATATGTAGGCATGATTTATCCCAAGACGCTTGCGGATCATCTTGAGGACGGTAAAAAGTATCTGGTGCTTGGTGGTGAGGATCGCAACTATGCCATGACAAGCAGCCTGAAGGCACAGCAGCTTTCTTTGAGCAATGGCTTCATTATTATTCATAATTCCAATGATTCCAGTATTGATGCTCTTTCATGGACTGTGCGCGAAAACACTGATACCGAGAATGAGTGGTACTTTTGCAGCAATGATGATAAGACTAACAATCCGTGGCTGTATATGGATGGTTCCTGTGAGAACGTTGGGTCAATTTTCAAGCCGAAGTACGAGTGGAAATTGAGTCTAGGTACAATGGGGCAGAAAAGTTCAGACGCTGCGTTAGCAGTCAAATTTGTTGATGTAACCACTGCAAGCGTAACAAAGCGCTTTGAACACAAGGTTTTGGGGTTTGTGGTTGATTCTGCAATAGGCTATATAGCCTACTCGAACAATCGGTTTATGGCAACAGACACAAGCTCTACCGTTAGCTTCCTGAGAATTCCTACAGTTCCTAACATTAATGATATTGACGGTCCTACTGAGAGCTACTCCCCCACAGTATGGACAGCTACCTTTGACGAGGATATCATGGCACTTGTCAAGACGGAAATCAGACCGGAAGTGAATGATATTGTAACGCTCTATGCAAACGGCAGTCCTGTGCCCGCCCAAACAGACGGCAAGTATATTCTGGCAGCGGGTAAGTACAGTCTGGCGGCCGACATCGTAGTCGATGGCATTCAATACTGTGTCTCCCTGGGCGACCTGACCGTCAACAAGTACACCTTTAGTTCGGGCTATCCTATGGCTGTGTGCACAACCGACAG
>CAMAKJ010000052.1 GCA_945836055.1 uncultured Clostridia bacterium
TCTGGTACGCGCCGGCAGCTTTGTCGCCGTCATAGTCCTTGGATATGTTCTGAAACGGATGGGCTTTTTCAAGGAATCGGACTTTACCCTGCTGTCCAAAATAACCATCCGCATCACCCTGTCCGCCGCCATCATCTGCAACTTTGCCACTCTGGAAATTGACGTTTCCCTGCTTTCTTTGGCGTTGCTGGGACTGGGCGGGGGACTTCTCTACATGGCGCTGGGGTATTTGACCAGTCTGAAAGCAGGCAAGGAAGACCGGGCGTTCGCCGTTCTGAACCTCCCGGGCTACAACATCGGCTGCTTTACCCTGCCCTTTGCCCAGAGCTTTCTGGGACCGGTGGGCGTGATTACCTGCAGCCTGTTTGACGTGGGAAACGCCTTTGTGTGCCTGGGCGGCGCGTTCAGCGTGGCCGCCATGGTGAAGGACGGGGGACGGTTTTCCGCAAAGCGGATTGTGAAATCCCTGGCAAAATCCGTGCCCTTTGTGTGCTATCTCATCATGTTGTTTCTGAACCTGACAAGAATCCCGGTGCCCGGCGCGGTGGTGTCCTGCGCCCGGATGGTTGCGGACGCCAACGCCTTTATGGCCATGCTGATGATCGGCGTGGGCTTCAAGCTGGGCGGCGATCGATCCCAGATCGGCCGGATGATCAAGCTGCTGTCCATCCGTTACGCCCAGGCGGCTGTGCTTGCGCTGGCGTTTTACAATCTGCTTCCCTTTGATCTTGCCGTCCGTCAGGCGCTGGTGATTCTGGTGTTCAGCCCCATCGGTTCCGCGGTTCCCGGCTTTACCGGGGAGCTGAAGGGGGACGTGGGCCTGTCCAGCGCATTGAATTCCCTCTCCATCGTTATCAGCATCGTGATTATTGTGACGCTTTTGTCGGTGATGCTATAATGGCAACACCGCACAATGGAACTGCGGGCTTCGGCGGATCTTTTGCCCCAATCGTGCAGTATGTAAGTCATAAGGAAAGCGGCGGGAAATTCCCGCCGCTCATTTCATAAACGGATTATAATACCGTCCGCCGTTGAGATAGGTCAGCAGAAGGGAAAGCACAACCAGCAGCAGGCAGACAACCATACCGGCGATGTCCGCTTTGGAGAAGGGACGGGCGGAATACCAGGTGCGCTTTTTCTCCTTGCCGAAGCCCCGCAGCTCCATGGCGTTGGAAATCGTCTCAATTCTGTCCATAGAGGAGAGAATCAGGGGAATCAGAATGGAGCTGGCGGCCTTCAGACGGTTGATGAGACTGGCCTTTTTGCTCATTTCCGTGCCCCGGGCCTGCTGGGCAAGGCTGATGTCGTGGTATTCCCGCTGTACGTCCGGGATATATCGCAGCGCCAGGGCCACGGCGTAGCTGACCCGGTAGCTCACGCCGATCCGGTTCAGAGACGCCGCGAATTCCGAAGGGTTGGTGGTGCAGATGAACAGGAGCACAATGGGAATGGTGCAGGCATTTTTCAGAATCACGTTCAGATGGTAGAACAGCTGCTCTGCCGTAATATCATACCGGCCGGGCAAGGGAATGAGCACGGTGCGACTGCCGTACAGCTCGGTGCCGTGATTGGGGCTGAACAGGAAGATCAGCACATTGTTCAGGGCAATGTAGACGATCATAATGCCCAGCATGAAGGAAATGTCCTTCGCCCGGAGCTTTGCAACGCGGAAAAGCACCAGAGCGGCGACGGTCAGCGCCACCAGCAACGGCGTATAGAAGCTGGTCATGGCGGCGACGCTCCAGGCAATCAGGCATACCAGCTTGCTGGCGCCGGTGAGCCGGTGGATGGGGGAGGGGCGGTCAATGTAGTTAAACAGATTCGTCATACGCGCACCTCCCGATCCCGGGCGATAAAGCGCCGGGTGAATTCCTCCGGGTCGTCAATGCCGCAGAGGGCGGACAGATGATACAAGGACGTTTCTTTCAGATGGGCGGCTTCCACGATCTCCGGTGAGTTCAGTACCTCCGCCGCGGACTTGTCCGCGATAACCTGACCGGCGTTGAATACGACAGCCCGGGGGGTGTATTCCAGCATCAGGTGCATATCGTGGGTAATCAGCACCACGGTGACGCCCTGCCGGTTCAGCTCCGACAGAAAATCCATGATTTCCGTGTAGTGCTTCAGGTCCTGACCGGCGGTGGGCTCGTCCAGGAGAATCATCTCCGGCTTCAGTACCAGAATGGAGGCAATGGTGACCCGCTTTTTCTGCCCGTAGCTCAGGGCGGAAACAGGCCAGTTGCGGAAGGGGTACAGGCCGCAGATTTTCAGGGCTTCCTCCACCCGGGGGCGGATTTCCTCCTCGGAAACGCCCCGGTTGCGAAGACCCAGCGCCACCTCGTCGAAAATCTGGGTTTTGGAAATCATCTGGTTGGGATTCTGCATGACGTAGCCGATGTGGTCGGCCCGCTCCTTGATGGACAGGGTGGAAAGGTCAATGCCGTTCAGCTCCAGAACGCCGCTCTGAGGCTTTTCAAAACCGCAGATGACCTTGGAGAAGGTGGATTTGCCAGCGCCGTTGGTGCCCACGATGCTGAGCATTTCTCCTTTGTGGACGATGGCGGAGATGCCTTTCAGGGCGTGGTGCCCGCCGGCGTAGGTGAAGTCGATATTCTCTGCATTCAGCAGAACGTCCCCCAGAGGCGGGCGGGGAGCCTGGGGCTGCTGGGAGAACCAGGTATGCACCTGCCGCTTCTGCTCCTCCGACAGCTTCAGCTCGGGGAGGTAGGATGGGCGCATATCCGGGGTCAGGGTGACACCAGCGTACTTAAGCGCCGTGACGTACAGCGGCTCCCGGATGCCATTCCGGGGCAGAAGATCCTGACACAGCAGCTCGTCCGGGCCGCCGTCGTAAAGAACCCGCCCGTCGCCCATGAGCACCACCCGGTCTACCGGACGATAGAGCACGTCCTCCACCCGGTGCTCGATGATGATGACGGCGCAGCCGGTGCGCTTTTGAATTTCGTCAATGAGGACGATGGCCTGCTTTCCCGTGGCTGGGTCCAGATTGGCCAGCGGCTCGTCGAAGAGCAGCACGTCCACCTTGCCGACCATGACGCCGCCAAGACCCACCCGCTGCTTTTGTCCGCCGGAGATTTCGTGGGGGGCATGACCCAGCACGCCCTTCACATCCACCAGCTCCGCAATCTTTTCCACCTGTTCGTGCATTTCCTTTGTGGGAATGCAGTCGTTTTCCAGGGCAAAGGCAATGTCCTCCGCCACCGTCAGGCCGATGAACTGGCCGTCGGAGTCCTGCAGCACCGTGCCCACAATCTTGGACAGGCCGAACAGATCCAGCTTCAGAGCGTCCTTGCCGCCGATGGTCAGCCTGCCCGTGGTTTTGCCGGGGTAGGAGTTGGGAATCAGACCGTTGATGCAGTGGGCAAGGGTGGACTTGCCGCAGCCGGAGGGGCCGGCGATGAGTACCTTTTCCCCCTTGTGAATGGTCAGGTTGATGTCATACAGAGTAGGCTCCGCCTGGGCGGTATACTGAAAACCGAAGTTTTCAAAGGAAATAATCGGTTCTTTCTTCAATGAAAAGTCCTCCAAACGAACAAAGGCAGGCAATCTGCCTGCCTTTGTCAGTGCCAATTTACTCCTTGGTGAGGCTGCCGGCCTTGGTCTTGGTGGCAGCGTAGGCAACGCACAGCAGGCTGCCGACGATGGCGGTGGTGACGGCGTTGGCGATACCGGACATCAGGCCCTGAGCAATCAGCTTGTCCCAGGGCTCGCCCATCATGTAAACGTCCAGCACGGGGGCAATGACCATCCAGCACACCAGATGGCAGACAACCTGGGCGATGTTGAACTTGATGAGACCCTTCTTGCCGATCTCGGCCTCGTTCATCTTCAGAACCTTGGCGGCCAAGCCCATCAGCAGGCCGAACACGCCGGAGGCGATGATCCAACTCCACCAGATGCCCCAGCCGTTGCTGAAGTCAATCAGCGTGTGACCGATGAGGCCAACCAGAGCGCCGGCCAGAGGGCCGTAAACCACGGACAGGAAGGCGAGCAGGCCGTACTGCACAGAGATGCTGGTGTTGGGCACGGGGCTGGGGATGGCAACGAACCGGCCCAGGACAAAGAACAGAGCCGCGCCGATGCCGATGGCAACGATGGTTTTGACGGAAAACTTCTTCATTGAATTCTACCTCCATAATAGTATCTATTCAGGCAAAAATGCCAAAACAGCTTATCAGAAGCCTTTGAACGGCTCGATGCGGATGCGCCAGGAATTGCCGGTGCCGATGTTGTAGGCCCGGGCGAAGGAGCCCTGGTTGATGGCCACGGCCACGCAGTCCAGACTGTTCACATAGGCCAGCGCCTCGCCTACATATACGTCCGCAAAGCTCTTGGCGTAGAGGATGATGTTGCGGTACACGCAGCGGGTGTCGTTCTCGATGGTGATGCTCACCCGATCGCCGTACTTGACGCCGGTCTGCAGGAACAGCGTCCTCGGGATGTTTGTCCACAGGCTGCCGAAACGCACGTCCAGTACATCGATGGTGCCGCAGACGGCGTTTCCATCCAGCCTGGGCTCCACAATGGGCAGGGTCACGAGACTGTCCACAGGGATTTCCGGACCGACCCCTTCAAAATCGATGACGCCGCTGGCAAGCCGGGCGCCGGTGTAGGCGTACACGTCTCTGCCGTGGAAGGTGTAGCTCTCGCCGGAGCGGGGCAGGCGGTTGATGTGCTCGTCGATTTCCCGGGCCGCCACGATGCCGTCAAAGCGCATCACATGGGTCAGCGTGCCGTTGTCCGGGGTGACGATATACCGGTTGTTCGCAGTCCTGACAACCACGCTCTTTCGGTCGGAGCCAACGCCGGGGTCCACCACGGAGACGAACACCGTGTTTTCCGGCCAGTAGTTGATGGTCTGAATCAGGCGGTAGCTGGCTTCCCATACATTGTAGGGAGTGATGTCGTGGGTCAGGTCGTGGATTTTCAGCTCGGGGTTGACGCTGTAGGCCACGCCGTACATGGCGCTGACGGCGCCGTCCACAAGGCCGAAGTCCGTTTGGTATACAAGAGGATTCATAAAAACAGATCTCCTTATCCGGTCTGATTCAATCATACCGTGTTTTCGTGAAAAGTCAAGTTCCCGTTACAGGGAGAAATCTTCCTTGTCGTATTTGGAAAAGTCCAGCGCCCTGGCCTTGGCAGGAATCCGCTTGCAGGGGTCGTACCTGAATTTGCGGCAACTGTCCGTTTCCATTTTCAGGCCCTTTTTGGCACAGAGAATCTGCCCGTCCTCCAATCTTGCTCCGTTGAGACAATAGGAGCAGGCGCGCTCTATTTTTTTGCGAAACAGCATGGCGATGTCCTCCCAAGAATGCTACCTCTATTATACACCGGCAGCGGAGGGAAATCTACTCTTTTTTTGCATTTTCGTCAATAGAAAAAGAAGGAAAAGAATCCCAAAGGGAAGCCACACGCCACCGACAACCGCACCTGCCAGCGCCAGAGAAAAGACCGTCTGCACGGCTTTTCCCGCAAAATACAACCGCAGGGACAGCCCCTGGGTTACGGACAGGGTCTGCATGGTAACGCACAGTCCCCCAAAGGCCAGAATCCCGGCGCAGATGCAGAACCGGGCGGGAATATCCGCAACCGCAATCAGTTCGCAGCAGCCGTTGGACAGCTCCAGCAGCCCCGTCACCGCCACCTGTGCCGCCGTCGGTAGCAACCACAGAAACCAGCGGCTTAAAAACGCCAGCAGCACCCGGAACAGAATCACCCACCCGCACACCGACGCCATGACCTTGATAGCCTTATTCAAAGCGTCAGAATGGGACAGGGGCGTTTTGGACGGCATCGTTACCGTTTCCCTGGGGGGCCCCGGAATCATCAGGGCGACAAACAGCGCTCCGGCAATGTGAATGCCCCACAGCGCCCAGGCCATCCATTTTCCGGGGAACATAGCCCCCGCCATTCCGAAGAGAAAGGCCGGCCCTGCGTTATTGCAGAAGGCGAGCATTCGCTCCGCCTGCGCCCGGGAAAGCTGACCGCCCCGATATGCTTCGGCCACGCTTTGGGCGCCCACGGGATACCCGCCGAGAAACGCCGGGATTAGCAGGGATTCTGCCCCCTTCGGCACGCCGCACAGCCGTCCCAGAGGCCGCAGCAGAGGGATGCGGCTGCCAAGCAGGGAGCTTGTCAGCAAAATAGACAGAACAAAAAAGGGGAACAGGGAGGGAATCACCGTTTTCAGGCACAGCTCCACCCCCTGCCGCGCCCCCTGCAGGGCTGTTTTCGCGTCCAGAATCAGAATCAGCAGCCCAATACATCCGCCGATTCCCGTCAAAAGCCGTCTGCGTTTCATGTAGCCTCACCTCGGAAGAATCTATGCAAATCCGCCGCCCTCCATTCATATGCTTTTCCAAAAGGGGGTGCCGGGAAGGTGGGGAAGCGGCGGCAAATCTGGGAACGGCTTGCGGATGGGGCGGACCTTGCCGCCGAACCGATGCCGGGACAGCCCATTGTGGAAATCGCAGGAGACAGGCGGGTGCTCATAGAAAACCACTTCGGCGTTAAGGAATACAGCCGGGAGAGAATCGCGGTGAAGGTGAAATACGGCTTTGTCTGCGTCTGCGGGTGCGGCCTGGAACTGATCCGCATGACCAGGGAACAGCTGGTCATCTCCGGGAGAATAGACGCGGTGAGCCTGGTCAGGAGAGGATAATATGGATTTCTGGAAGTCCCTGGAGGGAATGGTGGAGGCAGAGCTGACCAGCGCGGAGCCGGGGGCGGCGCTGGCGGCTATCAACGATCGGAATGTCCCCCTGTTTGACGTCCGGCAGGAGGGCAACTTAACGGTACGGTTTCTCCTCCGCCGCCGGGATTACGGGGAGATTGCGGCGCTGTGCGAAAAGCGGGGGGAAAAGCTTCGTCTTTGCCGGCGGCTGGGGATATACTGGGCAGGAAGGCGGCTGATGGCCCGCCCGGTGCTGCTGCTGGGGCTGGCGCTGTTTCTGGCTGCGGCGCTGTACCTGCCCACCCGGATTTTCTTCGTGGAGGTGGAAGGGAATACAACCGTCCCCACCCGGCTGATTCTGGAGGCCGCCGGGGAAAGCGGGATACGGTTCGGCGCTTCCCGCCGGGCGGTGCGCAGCGAAAAAATGAAAAACGCCCTGCTCTCCAAAGTTCCGGAGCTTCAGTGGGCCGGGGTGAACACCGCCGGATGCGTCGCCACCATCTCCGTCCGGGAGCGGACGGACCCGAAGCTGACCCAAAAGGATTCGGCGGTGAGCAGCATTGTGGCGGCCCGGGACGGCTTTGTTCTGTCCGCGACGGTCACCCGGGGAACCGCTCTGTGCCGGGTGGGGCAGGCGGTAAAGGCGGGACAGGTTCTGATTTCCGGATACACCGACTGCGGCATCTGCATTCAGGCCACCCGGGCGGAGGGGGAGGTTTACGCCCAGACCAACCGGTTTTTCACCGCCGTAACCCCGTCGCAATGGGCCTTTCGGACAGATGCCACCGCCGTTCGGAAAAAATACAGCCTGCTCCTGGGAAAAAAACGCATAATTTTATGGAAAGACAGTGGAATTTTGGAGGGCAGTTGTGGTAGAATGGATACGGAATATAAGCTCACCCTGCCCGGGGGCTTTTCACTGCCTGCTGCGCTGTGCGTGGAAGTCTACACGGAATACGAAACGGAGTCCGCTGCGGTGGATGCCGGGACGGCGGAGGCGGCGCTATCCGGGTTTGCCCGGCGCTATCTTTCCCGGCAGATGCTTGCTGGGTCAATTCTCGGCAAGCAGGAACCGGTCACCGACACCGATGGCGTATACCGGCTGGAGGGAAGCTACGTCTGCGCGGAAATGATCGGCAGGGTGCGCGCAGAGCAGATTGGAGATACAAATGGGAAAAGTGGTTGAACGAATTGTCAATGCCGAGCGGGTGGAAGACCTGATTACGGTATTCGGCTCCTTTGACGAGAACATCAAACGGATTGAGGAAGCCCTGAACGTCCATGTGGTAAACCGGGGCACCGATCTGCGGATTTCCGGAGATGAGGAAATGGCAGATAAGGCGGTGCGGACGCTGGAAGGGCTGCTGTCTCTCGCCGCCAAGGGGGAGATCATCGACGAGCAGCGGGTACGCTACCTGATAACCCTGGTGAACGAGGGCAACGACGCCCAGGTGGCCCAGATGGCGAAGGATGTGGTCTGCATCACCGCCAAGGGCAAGCCCATCAAGGCCAAAACCGTGGGCCAGCAGAACTATATGAAGGCCATCCAGAAAAACACCATCACCATCGGCGTGGGCCCCGCGGGTACCGGTAAGACCTATCTGGCGGTAGCCGCCGCCGTGGCGGCCTTCCGGGAGCGGACGGTGAACCGGATCATCCTCACCCGCCCGGCGGTGGAGGCTGGGGAGCGGCTGGGCTTCCTGCCCGGGGATCTGCAGAATAAGGTTGACCCTTACCTCCGGCCGCTGTACGACGCCCTGTACGACATGCTGGGGGCGGAGACCTTCCAGAAGTATCAGGAGCGGGGCTCCATCGAGGTGGCACCCCTGGCCTATATGCGTGGCCGAACCCTGGACGACAGCTTCATCATCCTGGACGAGGCCCAGAACACCACCCGGGAGCAGATGAAGATGTTCCTGACCCGTCTGGGCTTTGGGTCAAAAATCGTCATTACCGGCGACGTGACCCAGATTGACCTGCCGGAGGACAAGGTTTCCGGCCTGAAGGATGCCGTTCGGGTGCTGGACGGGGTCAAGGACATCGCCATCTGCCGTCTGACGGCGGCGGATGTGGTGCGCCACGCCCTGGTGCAGGAAATCATCAACGCCTATGAAAAGGCCGCGCAGAAACAGGAAGTCAAAAAACCGAATCCCCAGTTCCGGGGCAGCTATCACCAGAGGAAAAAGCAATGAAACATAAAATCAACATCGTATTCGAGCAGCTCAGCCTGCAAAAATTCACTGTGAAAAACATCATCCGCACCTGCATCAACGCCACGCTGGACGCCGAAGGGATTTCGGCCGCCTGTGAAATCAACGTCCTGGTGACGGACGACGCGGGGATTCAGGTCATCAACCGGGAGAGCCGCCATGTGGACAAGCCCACGGACGTGCTGAGCTTTCCCATGTTTCAGCTGATTGCGGGAGAGCCGCCTACGGACTGGACGGATTTTCAGGACCCGGAAACCGGGCTGGTGCCCCTGGGGGATATGTGCATTTCTCTGGAACGGGCCGTCGCCCAGGCGAAGGAATTCGGCCATTCCACCCGCCGGGAGGTAGGGTATCTCACCATCCATTCCATGCTCCATCTGCTGGGCTACGACCACCTGGACGAGGGGGAGCAAAAGAAACAGATGCGCGGCAGGGAAGAGGCAATTGCCGCCTCCATCCCCAACATGAGCCGGGACTGAAGCACACAGGATGCCGCAGGGCGGGGTTATGCCCCCGCCGTCCTTCGGGATTCTGAATTTACCAAACAAAGAGCGTATAACGCTGCGTTTTATCTGCGGCGGGATACCCAAACACAGGAGAATGTCATAATGAAAACCAAAACCGCCATGATTACCATTGCCGGACGGCCCAATGTGGGCAAGTCCACACTGACAAATTACCTCGTCGGCGAGAAAATCGCCATCGTTTCCAATAAGCCCCAGACCACCCGCAACCGTATCTGCGGTATCCTGACCCGGGGAGATACCCAGCTGGTGTTTATGGACACCCCGGGCTACCACCGGGCCAGAACCAAGCTGGGGGATTACATGGTGAATGTCACCCGGGAATCCATTGCCGACGTGGACTTGACCATTTTGGTGGTGGAGCCCATCGCCTCCATCGGCCCCCAGGAAGAGGGACTGATCGAGCAGATTCGCGGCAGCCATTGCCCTGCGATTCTCGCCATCAACAAAATTGACACCGTGGAGAAGGACACCCTTCTGTCAGTGATCGCCTGCTACACCCAGGCGGCGTCCTTTGACGCCATCATCCCCATCTCCGCGAAAACCGGCGACGGGGTGGAGGACCTGCTGGAAACCTGCGGCGGCTACGCCGTGGAAAGCCCCTTCCTGTTTCCCGAGGACATGACCACCGACCAGCCGGAGCGGCAAGTCATGGCGGAAATCATCCGGGAGAAGCTGCTGTGGTGCCTGGACCGGGAGGTACCCCACGGCACCGCTGTGGAAATCACGAAATTTTCCGAGCGGGACAATGGCATCATCGACATTGACGCCACCATTTACTGCGAAAAGGCCAGCCACAAGGGCATTATCATCGGCAAAAACGGCGCCATGCTGAAAAAAATCTCCTCCATGGCCCGGACGGACTGCGAGAAGTTTATGGGTACCAAGGTGTATCTGACAACCTGGGTCAAGGTGAAGGAAAACTGGCGGGACAGCGACTTCCTGGTGCGCAATTTCGGCTACAGCGAATAATTTCCAGTGGTAAATTCCCAACCGGC
>CAMAKJ010000053.1 GCA_945836055.1 uncultured Clostridia bacterium
AGGTGCCCGATAAACTGCAATTCACCGCATTGCTGAGTTATCCCGATAAGCACATAATTTGAAATCATTTCCGAAGGAAATACCTCAATTTTGCATTTCGCATTTTACATTCAGCATTCCGGCACCTGCCAGATAAGCCGCAATTTGCGTTCAGCATTCACTCCCGCGTCCCCTTTGCCAAGGCGGCAATCGCGTTCGCCAGTTCTTCCGCAGCACGGAGCGCCTCGTCGCGGGTGTTCCCGGCGGAGCCCACTTCGATCAGCAGACCGCCGGGGGATAAATCCTCGTTGAACCGCTGCTCCCGCAGCTGCAGCGGCCGGGTGATGCCGGGGCACTGGGCTTCCAGCTGGGCGTGAAGCTTCAGCGCCAGGGAGAGATTTTCCTCCCAGGTGTCGTAATTCGTCCCCACAATCACCATCAGCTGGGCGCAGTCCCGGCCCTGGGACTGGGCCAGGGTGCGCAGCTGCCGTGCCCCGCCGGAGGCGTCCCGGTGGAGGTCCAGCACCAGCTGAATGGTGGGGTATTCCTCCAGATACCCCTGGATGGATTCCCTGGCATCTACATAGGAGCCGTTGTAGGAGGGGTAATCATGAATCGACGTGTCCTGGATGGCCGTGATCCCCTTCTCCGCCAGCAGCTGCGCCACCCGGTGGCCGACGGAGAGCATGTTGTAGTTTTCGTCCAGAGTGCGGTAGGAGGAGGTTTCCACATAGGCTTCCCCGGTTTTTGTGTAGCTCTCCGTGGAGTGGGTGTGCAGAATCAGCACCCTGGGGTCGTCCCCGGTTAAGTCCCAACTCAAGGGCTTTTCCAGCAGCGCCCCAATGTCCGGCCGGAGGGAGCAGGCATAGTACATCTCGATTTGACCGGGGTCGGAAAAGGCGGGAAGGGAGGCTTCCGTGGCCGGTTGTGCCGCAGGAGGCGGAGATTCCACGAAATCCACCGAAAAAGCCTCCTGAGACGGCGAAAACCGGACGTCTCGTCCGGTTTCCATGTATACCATATATGCGACGGTTTCCGGCTCGGTCAGCCGGGAAAGGAGCTTTTTCGGCAGTCCGGAAGCGAACAGCCGGAAAACAAGGGCGCAAGCAATCGCCGCCGCGCCCACCCGAAGTGCTCTTGCGTTCATGCTCCGCCCCCTTGCGGTGAAATGTCGAAACAATGCCCGAAAGTCGAAAATAGGCGAAAGAATATCGTAAAATTCCAGCGAAACCGGCAGAAATCAGAATGCTGAATGTAAAATGCTAAATGCAAAATTGTGGTATTTCCTTCGGAAATGACTATCGGTTTTGTCCGCGAAGCGGACACCTTCATTCAGCATTCTGCATTCAGGATTTTCCATCCCGCCGCCATTTGGGGCGGGTGCGCAGTTCCACCCGGAGATTCTGGAAAAAGGTTGTCAGCAGCTGGCCGCATTCCTCCCCCCGGACGCCGCTCTCCACCTGGGGATGGTGGTTAAACGCCATGGAAAACAGGCTGCACACCGAATCCACCGCCCCGCACTTCCGGTCGGCGGCGCCGTACACCACCCGGGGAATCCGGGCGTTCACAATTGCCCCGGCGCACATGGGGCAGGGCTCCAGCGTCACGTACAGCGTGCATTCCCACAGCCGCCAGCCCCCAAGCGCGCGGCAGGCCTCGTTGATGGCCTCGATTTCCGCGTGAGCCAGGGCAGACTTGTCCTTCTCCCGCCGGTTGCGGCCCCGTCCCACGATCTCGTCCCCCCGGGTGATCACGCAGCCTACGGGCACCTCCCCGTCGGCCAGCGCCTCCCGGGCCAGCATCAGCGCCTCGTCCATAAAGTGTCCGTCGTCCATGCCCATCCCTCCTATGGGACTATCATAACGGATGGGATGCGCGGCGTCAAGTGCCCCTACGCCTCCATCAGCATGGCGGCAAAGAGCACTGCCAGTTCTTCCCGGGAGAAGGGTCGCTGCTGCCGCTCCTCCAGTCGCTGATCGGCGGCACGGATCCGGCTCAGCAGCAGCGCGTCCAGCTTTTCCGTCTCCCGCTCCGACGGCTCCCCTGTGAGCAGGTAGTCGGTGGTCACGCCCAGTTCCCGGGAAAGTCTCACCAGCGTGTCCGCCGAGGGTTCCCGCCGGCCCTGCTCGTACATTCCCAGGGCGCTGGGGCTGACCTGAAGCCGGGAAGCCAGTTCCGCCTGGCTCAGCCCCGCCTCCCGACGCAGCGCCGCAATTCTTGCTCCCAACATAAGGATCACCTCTTTCGTATGTCCATCCCAGAATACCACACACAAAGTAAAAAAACTGGGGAAACAAGTGCCCTACACATTTCGACGGACATTACACATAACGTGTGGTATGCTGTTTCTATGGAAATAGTTGGCAGAAAAAACGAAATCTGAAGTTGCGTTTTCGACAAAAAAGCTATGAAAAAGTCACTTTACGAAAGAGGTTGATAGGATGATCCAACTCATTGAACCCATGCTGTACATAGATCCCCAGGCGGCGGTGCCGGTGGGCTTCTGCGAAAAGTGCGGCGGCGAGTGCTACGCCCCCGGCGGCGTCTGCCGCTTCTGCGGGGAGGAGGCGCCATGACGCTGCAGGAGCTGAGCCGGTGCTACGAGGAGGCCGCCGTCCCCCTCCGGGAGCGGCTGCGGGAGCTGCGGTACCTGCTTGCCGCCGCCGAAGATCCGGAGGAAATCTGGCACTATAAGCGCCGCATCGCGGAGCTTACCCCCATGCTCACCCAGATGAACGAACTGGCGGAGCTGACGGCTCATTACTATGACAGGGGGTATTACCGGGATGAAAAATATACTCTATGACGGTTATCTCGGCCCCCGCCTGCCCCGGGAGGTGCAGCTGAAGCGGGTCAAACGGGTGATTCAGGAGGAGCTGACGCCCCTGCAGCGGGAAACCCTCATCGCCTACTATTTCCAGGAGCAGACCGTCACCCAGATCGCGTCCGACCGGGGCGTCAACAAAAGCACCGTCAGCCGCACCCTGAAGCGGGCGGAGGCAAAGCTGCGGCGGTACTTAAAATACTGAAAGCGGGGCGCTTCGGTGAGCGCCCCGCTCAGTTTGGCTGGGCAAAGGAAGCTCTGAATCAATCGGCAAGTGCTGACAGCGAGAGATTCTTCTTCAGCCGAAAGTGTATTTCCCACTTTTGAAGCTGAACGGATGAAGGGAAAGATCCGCTGCTCAGCCGCAGACGATTTGTTCAGAGGTTCCCAAGCCAAAACGGGCAGCGCCGGATCGGCGCTGCCCTGCTGTACGGATTCTCTTTTGGCAAAGATTCGCGGTTTACGGAATGATCTGCAATTCCTTGGGGTACTTGTTCAGCACCTCGCAGCCGTCCTCCGTCACCAGAACCAGATCCTCAATCCGGACGCCGAACTCCCCGGGGAGATAGATGCCCGGCTCGATGGAGAATACCATGCCGGGAGCGCAGACGGCGTCCGACGCGCCGGACACATCCGGCGGCTCGTGGCAGTCAATGCCGCAGCCGTGGCCCAGACGGTGGGTAAAGTAAGGGCCGCAGCCCCCTTCCGTGATGATATTCCGGGCGATTGCGTCCAGCTCGGCCAGGGGTACGCCGGGACGGACGGCGGCCTCCGCCGCCTCGTTGGCTCTGCGCACCAGCTCATACACCCGGCGCTGCTTTTCGCTGACGGTTTTGTAAAACACGGTGCGGGTCATGTCGCACCAGTAGCGGGAGATGGGGGTGAAAATATCGAAGATAATACTGTCGCCGGGCTTCAGCACGGTGGCGTCGCCGCTGTGGTGGGGATCCGCGCCGTTGGGGCCGAAGCACACCAGCTGGGTGCCCTCGCAGTCTGCGCCCCGGGCCAGGTACTCCCGGTTGACCAAAGCCGCCAGCTCGTTTTCCCGGACGCCCTCTCTGACCGCGGCCATGGCGGCGGCCATCACCTGGTCGTTCATGGCGGAGGCGTGACGCATGGCGGCGGCTTCCGCCGCGTCCTTGTACTTCCGGTTTTCGTCCACCGGCACGGAGCCGTGCACCGGCGTCACATCCGGGCGGTGCTCCATCAGACCGATGAGGAACTTGCTGTACCAGAATTTGTCGATGCCCAGTCTGCCGGGCTTTACCGCCGCGGCCAGGCCGGCAACCGGATCGTCCCCGTCCCTGTGGGCGACGAAGGGCAGCTCCGGCGTGGAGGGCAGACCGAAAATCTCATTCCCAAAAAGCACAGCCTTGCCGTCGGCGGTGAGCCACAGGGCGATCATACGCTCGTGGGGCTCCACCCAGTATCCCGTGAGGTAGTACACGGAGGTAGTGGCGGTGACCAGAATCTGTTCCAGCCCCGCCCGCTTCATCTGCGCGGCGACGCGCTGAAGGCGTTGGTAATTCATATGCGCTGCGACCTTTCTGCATTCATATGGCGTAATGATACCACAGTTCCGGCAAAATAGGAAGTACCCCCACACTTATTTTGCCCCTGCCGGCACGGTACCGGGGCGTCTGTTCGCCATGTACTGCAGGAACATGACAACGCCCACCAGAACCAAACCGACAGTATCGGTAGCCAGGCCGGGATAGATCAGCATCAATCCGCCGACGGCGCTGGCAACGCGCAGATACCAGGGCATTTTGCAGAACACATATCCTTCCAGCGCGGCGGACACGCCGAAAATGCCGATGAGGGAGGTAACGGAGATCAGGATCACCTCGCCGACGGTGGTATCCACCAGCAGCATGGCCGGGTTCAGCGCGAAGACATAGGGCACGATAAAGGCGGCGATTGCCAGCTTGGTGGAAATCAGCGCCGTTTTCATGGGGTTGCCCTGGGCAATGGCGGCGCCTGCGTAGGCGGCCAGAGCCACAGGCGGGGTCAGATCGGCGACGATGCCGAAGTAGAATACGAAGAAATGGGCCGCGACGGCGGGAACGCCCATCCGAACCAGAATGGGGGCGCAGGTAGCCGCCATGATGCAGTAGGTGGCGGTAGTGGGAACGCCCATGCCCAGCACAATACAGCACACCATGGTCAGGAACAGCGCGATCACCACCTGATTGCCCGCCAGCGCCACGATGCCGTTGATCAGCATGTTGGCAAGGCCGGTCATGGTGATGGTGCCGGCAATGACGCCCGCCACGCCGCAGGCCGCAGCCACGGTAATGGTGCCCTGGCCGCCGGCAGCCAGCGCCTCCAGCAGGCGCTTGGGCGTGGGGCGGTGTCCCTTGTTGAACAGGGAGACGAAAATCGCGGCCACAATGGCGATGGCAGCGGCATACTGGATGCTCTTGGTGCTGGTGCTCACCAGGTAAATCAGAATCACCAGGGGCAGCAGCAAATAGGCCTGCTTCAGCAGCGGACGCAGCCGTGGAAGCTCTTCCCGGCTCAGTCCCCGCAGGCCCAGCTTCTTGGCTTCCAGATGCACCGCCACAAAAATACCGACGAAATACAGCATCGCGGGCAAAATGGCCTTCAAAGCAATCTGACCGTAGGGAATCTGCACATAGTCTGCCATCAGGAAGGCTGCCGCGCCCATGATGGGAGGCATAATCTGCCCACCGGTGGAGGCGGAAGCCTCTGCCGCTGCGGCAAACTCCGGTTCATATCCGGTTTTTTTCATCAGGGGAATCGTTACGGAGCCGGAACCAACGGTATTGGCGACGGAGGAGCCGGAGACCATGCCTTCCATGGCGCTGACCACCACGGCGACCTTGGCGGGGCCGCCGGAAAAACCGCCTACCGCAGCGTTGGAGATGTTGATGAAAAAGTCCGCGATACCGGTGCGCTCCAGGAACGCGCCGAAGATGATGAACACCACGATAAACTTGGAGCAGACGTTGATGGGGGTGGAGAGGATGCCCTCCTTGCTGTAAAACAGGTAGCGCACAATGTAGTTCAGCTTGCCCCAGAGGGTGGGGTTGGCAAGTCCCCAGATCAGCGCATAGAGAATGAAGCAGCCCGCCACAATCAGAATGGGCAGGCCCACGCTCCGGCGGCAGACCTCCGCCAGGGCCAGGATGCCCACAATGCCGATGACGATCTGGTAGGGTGCGAACCGGGTGCCCTGCTGGATGATGGTCACGGCGTTGAAGGTGAAGTACAAAAACGCCCCGGTGCCCAGCACCATCATGACGATATCATACCAGGGAATGTGATTGATCTTCTGGTGGGACTTTCTGGCCGGGAACACCAGAAAGCCCAGAAACACGATCCAGGCCATAAAAGAAGTCAGCCGAAGCTCCTCCAGCCAGCTGGTGAACAGGGTGACATAGATGCAGAACAGGGAGAACAGCGCAAGGATGATGTCCACGACCAGTTTCGGCTTTCCTTCCCAGACCCGCACGTTGGACTCCTGGTCGTACTTTTTCATCACGGACTCCAGGTCCATGGGCTCTTCCTGCCTGGATTTCTTCTTCAAAAATGACATTTTCTACCTCCTGAGCACACGTATAGGAAATTGGCTGCAGCGGATGAGCACTGCAGCCAACGTCTTACAGGTTTCGGGGTTACTGGGTATCGACCGTAACGCCCTTCTCGGCGTAATACTTGGCAGCGCCTGCGTGGAAGGGGGCGGACATGCCGCTGGTGGCGTTTTCAACGCTCAGCTCCGCGCCCTTGCCGTTTTCAGCGGCGATGGCGGCGGTGTTGTCAAAAATCGCCTTGGTCAGGTTGTAGACATCGTCCTCGCTGGCGGAAGCGGAAACGATCAGGGTTGCCTTCACGGTAACGGTGGTAACGTCCTCCGTCTGGCCCTCATAGGTGCCGGCGGGGATGGTATACGTGGTGTAGAAGGGGCAGTCCGCCATGAGCTTGTCGGCCACATCGCCGTCAATGGGCACCAGGAACGCGTCGTTAGTGGTGCACAGCTCGGTGATGGCGGCGGTGGGCGCGCCGGCGACGATGAACGCGGCGTCGATCTTGCCGTCCTTCAGCGCGTCGGTGCTGTCGGCGAAGCTCTGGTACTGGGGCTTGATGTCATCCTCGGTCAGGCCGGCGGCGCCCAGAACGTCCATGGCGTTAAAGTAGGTGCCGGAGCCGGGGGCGCCGATGGAAACGCTTCTGCCTGCCAGGTCAGCGACGGTCTTGATTTCGGGGTCCATGGTAATCAGCTGAACCGCCTCGGCGTACAGGCCGCCGACCACACGGAACGCGTCGATCTTACCGGTGCTCTCAAAGGAGCGGGTGCCCGCCCAGGCGTAGGCCATGACGTCGGACTGCACGGTGCCCAGCTGGTAGTCGCCGGAAGCAATGGACTCGATGTTGGCCTTGGAGCCGTCGGTGGAAACGACTTTCACGTCAATGCCGGCGTGGTTCTTGATGTACTGGGCCAGAACGCCGCCAAAGGCATAGTAGGTACCTGACGTACCGCCGGTGCCCATGGTCATTTTGGAAGCGCTGCCGGCGCCGCCGCAGGCTGCCAGCGAAAGCACCATGACCATTGCCAGAACGATGGAAAGCAGCTTCTTCATTTTCATTTTTCTTACCTCCCTGAATAATCATATCCGGATATCCGGAGCGGAATCCAGATATTTCTAATGTCAGGATTATACACGTTCTCTTGCAATTTTGCAAGACAAAAAATGCAAATGTCTTCCCAAAACCCCAGTCAGACCCCGTTAATCAGGAAAAATTATGGATTTTTTCAACAAGAAAAATTCAAAAAAGCGGGCTTTTATCCGGTTAATTGGAAGTGCTGTTGTGCAGATTGCACAGCAGCAGACGGATGTGCCGCATCTGTTTCCCGCAATTCGCTGATTTGTGCTCAGCAGGCGGAAATTTGTATTTTTTCCGCGGACGAAGGGAAAAAACGGGGCTGAAAAGGGGCGCAGAGGCCCCAGCGCCCGCGGTTCGGGGACGAGTATCGCATCCCCAAAGATGGATTAGGTGGTCATCTGAATGGAGAACAGGCATCGAAGTGCACCGTGGATACCATTCTGGCCCGGCAACCTGCGCAAGGGGATTCCCTGACAGACTGGCTGGAGACCCAAATCAGACAGGCAAACGCAAATATTCTGGAGCTTCAGCAGACGCGCGGCGGCAATATGAAAAGTACGGTAGCGGCACTGGTGATCAACGGAACCGATGCAGCCTGGGCAAATGTGGGTGATTCCAGAGTGTATTATCTCCACAACCGGGCCATCGCCAAGATTACAGAAGATCACTCCGTTGCCTACAAAAAATACAAATCAGGAGAAATTACCCGAGCGCAGATTGGCACCGATGCGGATCAGTCCTGCCTGCTGCGGGCACTCGGGAATCCCGAGAGGAACCAGCCCGACTGCGGCTCTGCGCAGCATCCCATTGAACCGGGAGATGGTTTCTTCCTCTGCTCCGACGGAATGTGGGAGTATATCCTGGATGAAGAGATACTGGTCGATTTTCTGAAGGCAGACACAGCCCAAACCTGGGGGGAGCTTCTCCAGCTGCGGGCAATGGAGCGGGTTCAATCCGGGAACGATAACCTGTCCCTGATTGCGGTCATGGTCAACGACTGAGCCATAGGGGGAAATGGAATGAAACGCAAATTTTTATCCATATTGTCCGTGATTCTTCTTCTGTGCCAATTCCCCTGCTGCGTCCTGGCCGCTGAAGAGAACGCTGCAAAAATACGCTCCGGATATTGGGCGGATGACGTACTATATACCTTTGTAAATTTTCCGCAAGAAGAGCCGGAGAAATTGGAGGTATCTCTGTTCGTAAACAACCATCAGCAAGGACGCGGTGCTAAGCCTGAATTATTCAGCAGCACCGGGGCTACCGTGCACTATATGCTGCTGGTTGACACTTCCTCATCCATGAGCGAATTGGCATATCTCCTGAGCGCGTTTGCGAAGAGTCTTCTGGAATATGGCAGCAATCTGGATATTTCCATTGCCGCCACGGGAAGCGACTTCCATGTTGTGGGTACTGACCTGACAAGCTGGGATGATGTTCATTCGGCATTGCGCCGCCTGAATTATCTTGGCGGCAGCGACATTTGCGGAGGGACTGCCAAGGCATTGGAATATCTGGGAGGAAAGAACTATCGGGCCGGAGATGTCTGCAGCCTTGTGGTGATTACGGATGGGGAACCCTGGTATTCCAATACCCCGTCCGTTGAATTGGAGCGGGAAGAGCAGGCAGCCAAGGCCGCAGCGGCAATGATAGACGCTTATCCGGAAATCATCGTCAATACACTGTGCTTCAGAAACTGGGAAGAAAACGCATTCGCTGTCCTGTCCACCGGGAGCGGGTTACATCTCAGCGCGAATGCCGTCTCTGATGTGAGCAATCTTGGAAAAGCCCTCTCTGACTACATGGGCAGCCTGTATACTGTGGTATTCCCGCTTAAGGGATACGAGGGTATCGCGACAATTAACGACTCGGTACAGCTATTCGCAGAAAACAGCTGGCTCTCTTTGGGAAGGATTCGCAACCTGAACATGCAGCCTGCCATGGACGCTGGCGACGAAATCGTGCTTCCG
The DNA here is from genome assembly GCA_945836055.1 of uncultured Clostridia bacterium. GTDB lineage: Bacteria > Bacillota > Clostridia > Oscillospirales > Oscillospiraceae > Faecousia. Next base: position 9,403 of record CAMAKJ010000053.1, read on the forward strand.
CCTGTGGACGGGTCGGAGGAATCGCCAACACAGGGTACGGAAAGCACGGAGCCTGCAATTGAGGCGGCAATGCCTGCCGAAGCAGAGACTGATAGCGCCGTGAAGGATCATGCCTCACCCCTTATGGTAGGCACAGTCGCTGCAATTGCGGCGGTTGTGGTAGTTGCATTGGCTATTGTGGGTATTCTGGCGAAGAAAAAGAAAGCAGAGGAATTCTCTATCCGGATGCGGGCGGAAATTCTCTGCGGCAAAGCGGTAAAAAAGAAAGAAATTTACCATCTTACCAATGAACTGCTGATCGGTACGGGAAAGCAATGTGATATTGTAATACAGGATCCGGACGCCGCACCGGTGAATACACGTATTTTCAAGCAGGGTCAGATGATCTATATTGAAGATATGGGGTCCCCGCAGGGTACTGTTTTGAATGGAATGCGGATTTTCTCGTCCAACCGGCTGCGCAGTGAAGATGAAATATCCATCGGCAGTACGGTTTTTCGCTTTCTGTTTTAAGGCTTGCTGAATAGATCAAAATACTCTGAGTTTTCAATTTTGTCGGATGCATAATCGAGTAGGAGGGGCTTAATTGCCCCGACCTCTCACACCACCGTTCGTACCGTTCGGTACACAGCGGTTCAACCGCGTAAGTGCAGAGACTCGTAGTAGTTCAGGATTTCAAAATGTCCTGCTGCTGCGAGTCTTTTGCTTGTAATGATGTGCGTAAGACTCGGCCAGGAAACCTCTGATACTATTTCTTGATAAAATCCCCATGCCGAGTACGGCACCACCGCAAATGAAGGTCATCAAAAATGTTCGGATTATACTGTTGTTTTTGAGCCTTCCATATGAAAGAACAACACAATCGCCATGCGCGCCAGTACGACGAGCGCATGGAAATCTGAGAAAGGATATTTCTGCCTATGACGAATCAAAACCAG
>CAMAKJ010000054.1 GCA_945836055.1 uncultured Clostridia bacterium
AAGGGGCGAAAGAGAAGAGAATATCGGTTGGAACCGCCCAACCATCGGTGGGAAACGATGGAAAAAACACTCAACCTGCGGTTGGATACCCACTGTTTCGTGGTAGAAATCCATTTTATCCTTCCGTTTGTGGGCTGTCAAGTCTCGTCAGGGTGGTTCCCGGATAATAGTGGGACAGGATTTCCGGGAAGGTGCTCCCCATGACCGCCATGGCGTCGGCGCCGTACTGGCTCATGCCCACCCGGTGGCCGTAGCCCCGGGTGGTAATGGTGATGGTATCCTCCGTCGTGGATATGGAAAACGCCGTGGAGCACAGCCCCAGCAGCGCCCGCAGCTGGGTACCCAGGTACACCCTGCCGCCGATGGTCATGGTGTCGATCCCGCCGCCGTCGGTGTAGGTCACATCCCGGAACCAGCTATCCGGCGTCCCATCCAGGCTGATCCCCAGGGTCTGCTGAAACTGCACTGCCGAAAAGGTCACCGTATCAGTGTAATGCGCCGCCTTTTCCTCGCCGGGACTGCTCACCGCCTGCAGATAGGGATAATCCGTCCCCCACACCGCCGCCGCGTCCTCGGTGCTGCCGCCGGAACAGGAAAAATAGGTTGCTTCAATCAACGCCCCCTCATAGGTCAGCACATACCCGGAGGTAGCCGCCACGGCCTCCCGCGCCCGCTCCACTCCCGCTTCCGTACCGCCCCGGGCGATATAGTCATCCTCCGTGACGTAGCCCTGGCAGCAGGACGCGCTGGTGCATACGGAGCCGTCGCCGTGCTTGCCGCCAGTCTCCCAGGCCTTTTGGGTGTAGGTTCGCGCCACCACCGCCTGGGCCTTCAGCGCTTCCTCCTCAAAGGTAACCGGCATCTCCGCCAGTACCACGCCCACAAGGTAGTCGTCCATGTTCCTTTCCACGGTCGTACCGTCGGGTTTGCGCATCCGCATGGGCAGCGCCACGGTCTGATCCTGCACGGCCGGCGGAGCCGAATCGGGAATCGTCGGTTCCGTCTCCGGCTCCGCAGCGCTGCCGGCGGCAATGTTCAGCACGATCCCCGGCACCACCAATCCCATGAACAGAGCGGTGAGAATGTCTTTTGCAAGTGTTCGCATTGGTATCCCTCCCGGGAATATGGTAGCACCTGCCGCCGGAGAATGCTGTCAGTTCACCGCTCCGAAAAAACAGGCTCCGGGGCGTTTGCCTCAGAGCCTGTCAGTATTCCCGACAATCAGACCGCCACAGCCGCGATGACGCTGAAAATGACCATGCAGACCACCGTCAGCACCGAACAGACGCCGGCGGCAACAGCCGCGTCGTCCTCGGTTTTCCCCAGACTGGGCGCAAGAAAGCTGGCAGGCAGGGTGCAGTAAAGCAGTACCGCCCAGCGGGTTCCCGGCTCCACGCCCGGCACCAGCAGAAGCCCCGCCTGAATCAACAGGCAGAAGACCGCCTGCAGCGCAAAGTGGAACGCGGACACGCGGAAGATGGCGGCACGGTTTTCACCCGAAACGGAGAAATTGTAGCCCACGCTGAACAGAATCGCCGCGCTGACCGGCTGTGCCAGAAATGAGGTCGTCTCCCGGATGATCCCGCCGACGCCGATGCCGTCCAGCCATGCCGCCGCACCGGAGAGATTCAGCACCAGTCCCGCCAGGCTCATGACCAGAACCGGCGAAGTCATCGTCTTTTTCGCGATCGCGGCAGGGGTTGGATTTTCACCGGTATCCGCCGACAGGATTGCAATTGCCGGACAGGCGACCAGTGCCTGCACCAGATCCAGCATTCCCATGCGGTAAGCCTGCCCCGCGCCGAAGAGGATGATGAACAGCGGAATACCCAGCATCCCCGTCTCCTGAGCCGCGAAGAGCATGGGCAGATTGTGATAGGGATACCGTTTTCTCCCCCACCGGAACGCCCAGAGGGCGCTGCACAGCATCAGCGGAAGCACCATGGCCATACTGGACAAGGCACCGGCGTCCAGCTCCGCCGTGAGACAGGATGTAAAGAGCACGCAGGGCAGTCCGAATTTCATGACAAACTGCTGCAGTCCCCGGTTCCCCTCCGGGGAAATAACCGCCCTTCGCCGGGCGTAAATACCCAGCAAAATCGCGACAAGAATCGGAATGACAACCTCCGCCACGGTAAATACCTTGTCCATGGACAGTCTTCCTCTCTGTATGTAAATGCGAAAAAGGCCGGCTTCCAAGAAACCGGCCTTTTTGGTGGACCTGAAGGGATTCGAACCCTCGACCCCTACAATGCGAATGTAATGCGCTCCCAGCTGCGCTACAGGCCCATGGGGTACTTGAGCATTATAGCGCAGTCGGGAATTGTTGTCAAGAGAAAACTTGCGGAATTTCCGGATCCGTGATATACTTGCCGAAAAGGCAATGCCATCAGCAGTGGCACAGCACCATACAACACTGATTGATAAGGAGAATACCCAATGCAGTCAATTACCGAAATTCTGGCTCAGGAGCTGGGTCAGAAACTGGAATATGTGGAAAACGTGGTCCGTCTCATGGACGAGGGCAACACCATTCCCTTTATCGCCCGGTACCGCAAGGAAATGCACGGTGCCATGGACGACACCACCCTGCGGAATCTGGAAACCCGTCTGACCTACCTGCGTAACCTCCAGCAGCGACAGGATGAAGTGAAGCAATCCATCGAAAACCAGGGCAAGCTGACGGAGGAACTCTCCGCCGCCATCGATGCCGCCGCCACCATGACGGAGGTGGAGGATCTGTACCGGCCCTATAAGCAGAAGCGCCGCACCCGTGGCTCCATGGCCCGGGAGAAAGGGCTGGAACCCCTGGCTACCGCGATTTTCGCCCAGGACGGGCAAGACCCCGCCGTCCTGGCCGTCCCCTTTGTGGATCCGGAAAAGGGCGTGAATACCGTGGAAGAAGCTCTGCAGGGCGCCAGCGACATCATTGCTGAGAATCTCTCCGACAACGCGGACATCCGCAAAGCGCTCCGGGAGCTTGCCATGCGCCGGGGAACCCTGACCTGCACCGCCGCCGGGGACGCGGAGGCCGACGGCGTTTATAAGCTGTACTACGACTTCTCCCAGCCCATTTCCCGGGTGCTGGATCATCAGATTCTCGCCATGAACCGGGGCGAAAAGGAAGGCGTTCTCAAGCCGAACGTATCCCTCGTTGGCAATGAGGGAGCAGCGCTGGTGTGCCGCGCCGCGTTGAAGCCTACCAGGCAGGTTTCCCAATTCGTCCGCGCCGCCGCCGAGGACGCTTACGAGCGGCTGATCTTCCCCGCCATTCAGCGGGAGGTGCGCTCCTCCCTGTCCGACCGGGCTTATGAAGGGGCGATTCACAACTTTGCACTGAACCTGAAGCCCCTGCTGATGCAGCCGCCGGTCAAGGGCTTTGTCACCATGGGACTTGACCCCGGTTACCGCAACGGCTGCAAGGTGGCCGTAGTGGATGCCACCGGTAAGGTGCTGGCAACCTCCGTGGTCTACCCTACCTTCAGCGAGCGGAAAAAGCAGGAGGCCATCGCGGCTTTGTCCGCTCTCATTCGAAAATACGGCGTAAAGCACATTGCCATCGGCAACGGCACCGCCTCCCGGGAGACGGAAGCCATGACCGTGGAGCTGCTCAGGGACTTCCCCGACGCCAGCTACATGATCGTCAGCGAAGCCGGCGCTTCCGTCTACTCCGCCTCTCCCCTGGCGGCGGAGGAATTCCCGGAGTACGATGTCAATCTCCGCTCCGCCGTGTCCATCGCCCGGCGGCTGCAGGATCCTCTGGCGGAGCTGGTGAAAATCGACCCCAAGGCCATCGGCGTGGGGCAGTATCAGCACGACTGCCCACAGAAGGAGCTGGACGCCGCCCTTGGCGCGGTGGTGGAAGACTGCGTCAACGCCGTGGGCGTGGACGCCAACACCGCTTCCCGGAGTTTGCTCCAACAGGTTTCCGGCCTGACCGCCACCACCGCGAAGAACATCGTGGCCTACCGGGAGGAAAACGGCCCCTTCACCAGCCGCACCCAGCTGAAAAAGGTGCCCAAGCTCGGCCCCAAGGCCTTTGAGCAGTGCGCGGGCTTCCTCCGGATTCCCGAAAGTAAGGAAATTCTGGACAACACCGGCGTCCACCCGGAATCCTACGCAGCCGCCAGGGCCCTGCTGAAGCTTCTGGGCTGCGAAAAGGGCGATGATTTTTCCCAACTGACGGAAAAACTGAATGCCTACGGTCTGATCAAGGCAGCCTCCGAGTGCGCCGTGGGTGAGCCGACGCTGCTGGACATTGCAAAAGAGCTGAGTAAGCCCGGCCGCGACCCCAGAGACGACCTCCCCGCCCCCATTCTGCGCAAGGACGTTCTGGAAATGAAGGACTTAAAGCCCGGCATGGAACTGACAGGCACGGTGCGCAACGTCATCGACTTCGGCGTTTTCGTGGATATCGGTGTCCACCAGGACGGCCTGGTGCACATCTCCGAGGTCTGTAACCGCCGCCTGAAGCACCCCAGCGAGGTGGTGAAGGTGGGCGACGTGGTAAAGGTCGTGGTGCTTTCCGTGGACGAAAAGCGGCACAGAATCAGTCTCAGTATGAAACAGGCAAAGCAGTAAACGCAAAATTCAAACCGGCTGCCGCAGTTTATCAGCGGCAGCCGGTTTTCATATATGCTTTTAATCCCGTAAGGTTTTTACCAGCGTATCCACCGTGTCCAGCGTCAGCGCAAAGAGTAGGATTCCAAGGAAGAAATACTGGAAATGGCTGAATATCCCCGTGATGAATACTTCCTCTTCCCCAAAAAGAGCAGAAATCTCCACCGTGAATTCCGGATTGACCAGCGGAAAGCCCGCCAGCCACCAGAAGCTTAAAACCGCCGATATCACATCCGCCGCCGCCACCGCAAGCATGACGGTTTTGTTGTAACGCCCCTCCATCAGCTTTACCAGCTCCCGGCTGATGCCGCAGGCCGCAAACAGGAGAATGATATACCATGTGCTGTGGATGACTGCCGCATCAAAAATCGGAATCCAGCGGCTGCCCCGCAGAATCACGCAAAAGATCTGGGGCGCCGCCAGAAATACCGTCGTAAACACCACGGAAATGCCAATGCCCACAATACATTCCCATTTGGGAATCTCCTGATTCTTTTTCGGCACCGGGGGCAGATCGTCAAAGCTGAAGGGTTCCCGGATCCGGATTCCCTTTTGATAGAAAAAGGCGAACAGCGCGGTTACAATCGCAAACGCCGACAGCAGCCCCTGCCACAGCATGGAGAGCCACTGGCCAACCGCCGCGTACCATACCTGAGGCTCCATGATCTGCAAAATCGCGGAGCTAAGGGTCAATCCCACGGCGGTGCAGATCATAACGATTTTCATCACAAACACATAGGTGCCGTAATAGGGCTGGCCAATCAGGCATCTTGTTTCGTTTTCGTCGTATTTTTCGGACAGCTCCTGGGGCGTTCCCAGCTCCGTCAAAACCACCCGGACATCCTTTTCCGTCGGCGTCAGACCGCCGCAGCGCTCGGCCAGCATATCGTCAATCAGCCCCCGCAGCTCCTGAGACACGTCCTCCCGCTGCTTTCGGGGCATCCGTTTGGTCACGGCATAAAGATAACGTTCAATCAGATCCTGATTCATGTTTCTCCCCCAATAATTCATCCACATTCGTGGAAAACGTTTTCCAGTATTCCTTCGTTTTTTCCAGCACCATCAGACCATCCGGGGTAATCCGGTAGTATTTCCTGGGCTTCGCCTCCCCGGTGTCCCACTGGCTGGACAGCAGTCCCTGTCCCTCCAGGCGGCGCATCAACGGGTACAGCGTGTTGGCATCCATGGGAATACCGTGGTCATTCAGCTTCTTCACCAGCGAATAGCCATACATCGGCTGGCGCAGCTGACTGAGCACCAGCAATATCAGCGTGCCCCGGCGCAGCTCCAGAATCAGGCCGGACACGGTCTGTTCAATGTTCAAGCAATCACCCCGCGCTTTATTGTGTATTGTTATTATACTGTGTTCCGCACACCATGTCAAGCATTTTTTCTGTTGGTTTTGGCAGGATTTTTTCAGCCTCAATATGCCCAAGGAACCCCAAAACGGCATCCTTTTTCCGAATACTTGACTTTATTCCGCTTTTGTTGTATAATTTCCTGAGATTCTCTTGAAACGGAGCAATTTTATGAAAAAAGTCATCCGAATTCTGGTGCCGCTTCTTCTGGCAGCGCTGATTATCGCCAGCATCGGCTGGTATCTGTTTGAATATGATCGTAGCTTCACCCGGGACTTCCTGCTGACTCAGGCCCGCTACAATGACCTTCACGGAAATTCCCGCCTTTCCTCCTGGTTCTACGACCTGGCTTACGACTTCTCCGGTCACGACGAGAACGTGGCCATCGAGCTGGCAGACCTCTATAAGGCGGACGGCAACTACACCAAGGCCGAGTACACCCTGACCACCGCCATCAACAGCGATCCCACCGCGGAGCTGTTCACCGCCCTGTGCAAAACCTATGTGGAGCAGGATAAGCTCCTGGACGCCGTTGCCCTGCTGGACAAGATTACCGACCCCCAGATCAAGGCCGAAATCGAAGCCCAGCGTCCCGACGCCCCCATCAGCAACTATGAGCCCGGCTACTACAGCCAGTATATCGACGTCTCCCTCTATGCCGCCGGCAAACTGTACTACACAACCACCGGAGAATACCCCTCCGTCGCGGAGCCGGTGTACACCGAGCCAATCACCCTGCCCGCCGGCGAAACCATAATCTACGCCATTGCCGTAGGAGACAACAGTCTTGTCAGTCCCCTGACGGTTCTGGGCTATACGATCACCGGCGTGATTGAGGAAGTTACCTTTGCGGACCCTGCCATGGAGGCCGCCCTGCGGGAGCTGACAGGTACACGGGACAATGATCCTGTCTACACCAGCCAGCTGTGGCAGATCACGGAGTTCACCGTGCCCGAGGACACCAAAACCTACACCGATCTGTCCTACCTGTCCTATCTGGAAAAGCTGACCATCGCCAATCAGAATATCGACACGCTTGAAAACCTCTCCTCCCTTGCGAAGCTGAAGGAGCTGGATCTCAGCGGGAGCCGGTTCGACGCGGAGGAGCTGACCGTCATCGCCTCTCTGCCCTCTCTGAATAAGCTGACCATGTCCGGCTGCGGCCTGAGCACCATTGAAAATCTGGCCGGCGCCCAGAATCTGACGGAGCTGAATATCAGCGGAAACACCGTCCGGAATCTGGAAGCACTCTCCGCCATGACCACCCTGACGAGCCTGAACCTGAGGCACAACGCGCTGACCAGCCTCACCGCTCTGAACGGTCTGGGCAATCTGCAGAGTCTGGACGTAGCCTATAACGCCCTGACCTCCCTGTCTCCCATTGCGTCCTGCGTCCGCCTGACCGAGCTGCTGGCGGACAACAACCAGATTGCGTCTCTGGACGGCGTGAACAACCTGCAGCTGCTCAGCCGTCTGTCCGTAAGCTACAACGCCCTGACGGACGTTTCCCTTCTGTCCGCCAACACGGGCCTTACCGATCTGAACATAGCCAACAACACCCTGACGGACATCTCCGCATTGAGTTCCCTGATGAATCTGCAGAAGTTTGACTTCTCCTCCAACCAGATTGCGGCGCTGCCCGCGTGGGGGGATGGTGCCAAGCTGGAAACCATCGACGGCTCCCACAACGCCCTGACCAGTCTGGATAACCTGAGCAATATGCAGTCGCTGGTGTATATCTACATGGACTACAACCAGATTACCAACATCGATTCTCTGGCGAACTGCTACTGTCTGGTGCAGGTGAACGTCTTCGGCAATTCCATCAGCGATGTCTCCGCCCTGAGAGAGCGGGACATCATCGTCAACTACGATCCCACCTGATGTACACAAACCGCCCGCTGCTAAAAGCAGCGGGCGGTTCTGTTTGCCCAGGCCGCCGCTTTCACGGCTTATCCATCAGGCAGGATATCATGATTCCATCATCTGCGGCTGCGTACGAATCATTGCCCCGACCTCTTGTATGGAAAAGCGGGTATGCATCCTGTATTTCCACAGCTTCCTGATATGCGCCAACACATTCCGATCAACGTGCAGAGAGGTTCCGCTTGCGGCAGGTGACGAAGTAGTAAGGCACTTCGAACAGCATCATCGTGCTCCAGCCGATGGCGCTGGCGAAGGCAATTCCCGTAATGCCGATCCGGGGCGCGAGAACCACGGTAAACGCCGCCCGGAGGGAAATCTGGAGGAAGGTTGCCGCCATGGTGGTGTACATTTTCCCCATGCCCCGGAAGAAGCCCTGCACGCCGTTGGTCATGGCGGGCAGCAGATAGAAAAGGGCCATCCACATGAGGTACCGGCTGCCATAGCCGATGACCTCTCCCGCTTCCTCCCCCGCAACGAAAAGGCTCACAATGGGTACCCGCAGCAGCGCGGTGACAGTGCCGACAATCAGCCAGTAGCCAAATTCCAGCCGGATTCCCGCCCGAAAACCGGGACGAATCCGCTCAGGCTTCTCCGCCCCCCGATTCTGGGCAATATAGGTGGAAATGGCAGAGGATATGCCCTGAGCCGGGATACAGGCAAAGTCGTCCATCCGGGTTACGGCGTTGAAGGCAGCGATCACCGTGACGCCCAGCGCATTCACCTGCTCCTGAATCACCAGCTTGCCAATGGGCTGAATGGCCTGCTGCAGGGCTGTGGGACCGCCGTAGCGAAGAATCTGCCGCAGAAGTCCGGCATCCATTCGCCATTGCCCCTTTTGGGGAACCAGCAGCGGCACCTTCCGCACCATATAGGTTGTGGCAAGGAGTGCGGAAACCGCCTCGGCGAATACCGTGGTCGCGGCGCTGCACACAACGCCGAATCCCAGCAGCCCCAGGAAAATCAGATCCAGCACCGCGTTGAGAACGGCGGAAAAGGCCAAAAACAGGAACGGCGTCCTGGAATCCCCCACGCTTTTCAGCCCCGCAGCCAGGGCGTTGTACACGAAGGTGAAGGGCGCGCCCAGGAACGTGACGCGAAGATACAGCCCGGTGATTTTCCGGATTTCCTCCGGAACCGCCATCACCCGGAGAATCCAGGGTGCCGCCGCAATGCCCAAAATACACACCACGCCGCACACCGCCCCGCCGAGCAGCAGGGTGTTGCCAAGCACCTTACCCAAACGGGGATAGTCTCTGGCGCCAAAGGCCTCGCTCATGAGCACCCCCGCGCCGATGCACAGCCCCGTAATAGACAGAATCACCAGATTCATCACCGGCCCCGCGATGCCCTCCGCGGCCAGCGCCTGGGCTCCGATGAATCGCCCGGCGATGATGGAATCCACGGCGTTGTAGGTCAGCTGCACCCAGTTTCCCAGCAGCAGCGGCAGGGCATAGCGCCACAGATGGGAAAGGGGCGAGCCGTTTGTCATGTCCCGCATTGCCCCGCTCACCTCCAAAACATAATCTCACGAAATTATAGCATAGGCCGTCGAAAGAAGCAACCCCGCCGTTCCGAATTTGCGAACGGCGGGGCGATATCAAAGCTGGATAAACTCGTAGTTTTCAAATTTCAGCCGGTCGCCCACGTCCACGCCAAATGGCAGCAGGGCGATAGCCACCTCGGAAACGACGCCGGTATCGTCATATCTGACATAGGCGTAGTCACCGCGAATATCCGTAACGGTGCAGAACACACGATCCCTCCTTTTTTCAGCTTTCCGCCTGCAGCTTACAAAATCTCCCCTGGTTGCCCAGGGGAGATTTTTGGATTGAGGAAGGATTAGTCCTTGTACATCTCGACCAGCTTGTTGAGATGCTCCCAACGCTCCTTGGCGGCAGCCTCGTTCTTGGCGAACAGATCGGTTGCGCGCTCGGGGAACTCGCGGGTCAGACGGCTGTAACGAGCTTCGTTCATCAGGAACTCCTGATAGCCGTCCTTAGGAGCCTTGCTGTCCAGCTGGAACTTGCCGGTCTCCTTGGAGGGATCGAAGCGGAACAGGTTCCAGTAGCCGCACTCAACGGCCTTCTTCATCTCAGCCTGGCAGTTGGTCATGCCGCCCTTGATGGAGTGCATCTCGCAGGGAGCGTAGCCAATGATCAGGGAAGGACCGTTGTAGGCCTCGGCCTCGGTGATGGCCTTCAGGGTCTGAGCGGGGTTGGCGCCCATGGCGACCTGAGCGACGTAGACGTAGCCATAGCTCATGGCGATTTCGGCCAGGGACTTCTTCTTGGTTTCCTTACCGGCAGCCGCGAACTGAGCGACCTG
>CAMAKJ010000055.1 GCA_945836055.1 uncultured Clostridia bacterium
GTACAAATGATCTGCCGGTCTTTCGGGAAGGAGTTCCGCCGCTATGTACGAATGCTATTCTTCACAGGATTTTGAGGAAAAATACACCTATCACGGCAGCCTCGGCGCGTTCTGGACGCCGGAGAAAACCGTCTTCCGTCTCTGGGCGCCCACCGCACAGGCGGTGTCCCTTCGCCTGTACCGTAGCGGCAATCCGGGGGCCGACGATCTTCTGGCACAGCAGCGGATGCATCCGGATGTCTGCGGTACGTGGACGGCGGAGCGGGTGGGAAACCTGAACGGCGTGTACTACACCTACCTGGTCACCGTGGACGGGCAGACCCGGGAGGCCTGCGATCCCTACGCCCGAACCACCGGTGTCAACGGCTGCCGGGGCATGATTCTGGACTTAAGCGCCACAAATCCGGCAGGCTGGGACGCCGACACCGACCCCCATGCAGGCGCTCCCATTACCGATGCCATTCTCTATGAGCTGCACATCCGGGACGTCTCCACCCACCGCAGATCTCACATCAAACACAAGGGCAAATTCCTGGGGCTCGCGGAAACCGGGCGGAAAACCCCCGGCGGCAGTCCCACCGGCCTGGATCACATCAAAGCCCTGGGGGTCACCCATGTCCATCTGCTGCCTGTCTTTGACTTTGGGTTCACCGACGAGAGCCGCCGCCATCCCCAATTCAACTGGGGCTATGACCCGGTGAATTTCAACGTCCCCGAAGGCTCCTACGCCACCGACCCCTATCACGGAGAAGTCCGGGTAGCGGAAATGAAGCGGATGGTGAAGGCGCTCCACGACAGCGGCCTGAGCGTAGTGATGGACGTGGTGTACAACCACGTCTACGACGCCGCTTCCTTCTGCTTTAACCGGATTGTGCCGGGGTATTTCAGCCGCATCGACGGTGACGGGCACTACTCCAACGGCTCCTACTGCGGCAACGACACCGCCTCCGAGCGGAGCATGGTGCGCAAGTATATTGTGGACTCCGTCAGCTACTGGGCGGACGAATACCACATTGACGGCTTCCGGTTTGACCTGGTGGGTCTGGTCGATATAAAGACCATAAACCAGATCATCGCCACCGTCCACCAAAGGCACCCCAACGTCATCTTCTACGGCGAGGGCTGGCGCATGGATACGCAGCTGACAAAGCCCGGATGCGAACTGGCGGTGCAGACCAGTTCCCCAGAAATGCCCGGTTTTTCCTTCTTCAACGACACTCTCCGGGATTTGCTTCGGGGTTCCGTATTCAAAAACGCATCACCCGGCTTTGCCGTTGGCGCTTATGTGTCCAAGGACACTCTGGAGGCCTGCTTCCTGGGAATGCCCCAGTGGGCAGCCCAGCCGTACCAGTGCGTCAACTACGTCTCCTGCCATGACAACAACACCCTGTTTGACCGGATCGCCCTTTCCGCCCCGGAAGCGTCCCGGGAGGATCGGATTCGGATGAACAATCTGGCCGCCGCCTTTTACATGCTGGCGGAAGGCGTTCCCTTTCTTCAGGCCGGAGAAGAAATGCTCCGCACCAAGCCCGGGAAAAAGGGCGGCTTCGACGAGAACAGCTACCGCTCCCCCGATAAGGTGAACTCCCTGAAGTGGGACACCCTGGATCAGCCGGAATACCAGCAGGTTCTTGCCTACTATAAGGGCCTGATTGCCCTCCGGAAGGCCCATCCCGGTCTGCGCCTTGCCACCCGGGAGGAGGTGTCGCGCTGCGTAAGAAGCATCCCCTGCGAAAACGAACGCTGCGCGGCGTTCCACATTGACGAAGAGGATAATGAGCTGTTTCTCATCTTCAGCGCCGATAACCAGCCGGTATCCGTCCCCCTGCCGGAGGGTCACTGGAACGTGAATATTTCCGGCACCCGGGCCGGAACGGAAACCCTCGCGTCCGTCGCGGGCACAGTCGAGGTGCCTCCCATCTCCGCCATGGTTCTGACCCGGAAAAAGCCCGTGGAAGTGGTGGCGGCGCTGATCTGGGAGAAGGACAGGTTTCTGATCTGCCAGCGGCCGGAGAATAAGGCCCGTGGGCTTCTCTGGGAGTTCCCCGGCGGCAAGGTGGAGAAGGGTGAAACGAAGGAACAGGCGCTGTGCCGGGAGTGTATGGAAGAGCTGGCGGTAAACCTGGATGTTCGGAATCGGTTCATGGAGGTCGTCCACGAATACCCGGACATCCTCATCCGTCTGACCCTGTTTCACTGCACCATTCCCGATGGCTTTCCCCAGGCGCTGGAGCACAACGACCTGAAGTGGATTCACCCCAGCCAGGTGGACGGCTTCTCCTTCTGCCCCGCCGACAAGGACATTCTCGCAGAAATCAAACGGCTTTACGGCGGCAAGGAGCCGCTGTAACCCCGTCAGTTGTCATTGTCGCCAAAGGCGTCAACCAGATCTTGACATTTCCCGGCGGTTTCACTATAATAGGATTGATAAGAGAAAGCACCGGCGTTCTCAAAAGGAGGCTTATTTATGGAAAAGAAAATTATCACCATAAGCCGTGAGTTTGGTTCCGGCGGACGCACCGTGGGTCGTATGGTCGCGGATAAGCTGGGGATTCCCTTCTATGACAAGGAGCTGGTAGATCAGGTCGCGCTGGAATCCGGCTTTGCCCCCAAATTTGTGGAGGAGCACGGGGAGCATTCTCCCGGCAGCAGTCTGTTTTCCTACGCCTTCGCCCCCCAGGGCGTGCCCGGCGTGATGAACGGACTGTCCACCGCCGACTTTCTGTGGAACATCCAGTGCAGCGTCATTCTGCAGCTGGCGGAGAAAGGCCCCTGCGTCATTGTCGGCCGGAATGCGGATTATATCCTCAAGGATCGTCCCGATGCCCTGCATACCTTCATTTTCGCGGATATGCCCTTCCGCGCAGACCGCATCGTCCGTCTCTACGGCGAATCCGACAAGAGCCCGGAAGCCCGTCTGAATGAGAAAGACAAGCGCCGCCGGGTAAACTACCAGCACTACACCGGCCGCACCTGGGGTCAGGCACAGAACTACGACATCTGCCTGGATACCGGCGTGCTGGGCATCGACCAGTGTGCGGACATCATTGTGGGCGTCGTGGAGAATTCCAGAAAGTAAGCTACATAGATACTGCCCTGCGCCAAACCGGTGCAGGGCAGTTTTTTGAATAAAAACGCACGCCCAAACCGGGCGTGCAAAATTCTGTCCGCGTAGGGGGCGGCATCCTTGACGCCCCTTGCGGTACAAGGTTGGATCGCTGCCAGGCGATATCACCGGGACAAAAGTGTATGCTGATACTATTTTTCCAGCAGCTTTTCCAGCGCCGCCAGCCGCAGGCTGAGGCACAGCACCTCCATGGCCTTTTCCAGCTCCTCCACAGGAGGCAGGCTGGGGGCAATACGGAGGTTGGAATCCTCTGGGTCGTTGCGGTAGGGATAGGTCGCCCCTGCGCCGGTCATCACCACCCCCGCCTCCTTGCACAGCTGCCAGACCCGCTTGGCTGTGCCGGGCATGGCGAACAGGCTGACGAAATAGCCGCCCTTGGGGTCATTCCAATGGGCGATGCCCAGGGGCTTGATCTCCCGGTTCAGCCATTTGGAGACGCATTCAAACTTGGGCGCCATGACGGAGGCGTGGAGCTTCATGATCTCCAGGGTGTGGGCCTTGTCCTTCAGATACCGGACGTGGCGCAGCTGGTTGACCTTGTCGTAGGAAATCATCTGTACGCCGAAAATGCCGGTAAAGTAGCGGATATTGGCCTCGCTTGCCGCCATGCAGGAGATTCCGCCGCCGGCAAAGGTGATTTTGGAGGTAGAGGCGAATTCATACACCATGTCCGGATTTCCCGCCTCCGCGCACAGGGACAGAATGTCCGGGAAGGGCACATACTCCCCTTCAAATTCATGGACGCAGTAGGCGTTGTCCCAGATGATGGCAAAGTCCGGCGCCGCGGGCTTCAGGTTGGCGAACCGGCGGATGGTCTCATCGGAGTAGATAATGCCGTCGGGGTTGGAATACTTGGGCACCGTCCAGATGAGCTTGACCAGGGGGTCCTTCACCAGCTCCTCCACCATGTCCATATCCGGGCCGGTGGGCGTCATGGGCACGGGAATCAGCTCCGCGCCGAAGAATTCGCCAATCTGGAAATGGCGGTCGTAGCCGGGAGCGGGGCAAAGGAATTTAACCTTTTCCTCACGGCACCAGGGTCTGGGGCTGTGGAGCAGACCGTGGGTATAGGCCCGGGACACCACGTCAAACATCATGTTCAAAGAGGCCGCGCCGCCGACGAACACCTCTTCCGGCTTGCAGCCCAGCACATCCGCCCAGTAGGCCCGGGCGCAGGGCAGACCGGACAGCTCGCCGTAGTTCCGGGCGTCCACGCCGTCGTCAATGCAGTCCTCGGGCTTCTGCAGCATGGTGAGCAGGCCGCTGACCAGATCCAGCTGCTTCTTCGCGGGCTTACCCCGGGCCATATTCAGATTCAGCCCCTGGGCCTTGCAGGTATTGTAGGACGCCAGCACGGCGTCATATTCACGTTCCAGTTCTTCCCGGCTCATGCAGGAATAGGGGGTCATATCCATCATCCTTTCGGCGTTTTGACAGTTTACGCTGGAATATTATATGCCTCTGCGCCGAATAATGCAATATCATATTGTCAAAAAATTCATTTTTTGCGGTCTCTGTCGAGAAATCAGAGAATTGCACAAAGAAATGTGCAAACCGCTTTTTCTTTTTCTGCAAAATTACATTTGTTCAAAACAGAAAAACGCGGCGTGGCCGGTTTGGGCCACGCCGCTTGCGTTTACTTTGTTTCCGCCGTCTTTTTCGGGGTTCTCTTTCGGGGAGCGGGCTTTTTCTCGGCAGGCTGTTCCGCCTTGGGTTTACGGGTGGTTGTTTTCTTCGGCGCCTTTGCTTTCTTCGGAGCTTCCTCTGTCTTCGGTGCTTCCTCTTTGTTCGGCGCTTCCTCTGTCTTCGGTGCTTCCGCCGGCTCCTCCACTGTGAGAATGGCCTTCTCCTTCAGTACAAAGCCGGTACGGGCGGGAATGTACAGCTCAATGTAATCCTTGCCGTTAAAGCGCTTGGAGGAATAGGTTTTCTTCGCCACATTGCCGAAGCCGCCGTACTTTTCGTCGTCGGTGGACAGGACAACCGTGTATTCACCGGGCTGGTGCACGGGAATGAGCACGTTGTTCAGGGAATTGCCGAAGTGGAAGTTGAACACAAACACCAGACCGTGGCGGTAGAAGACCAGGGTCTGCTCCGGCGCTTTCATCAGCAGCAGATCGGCCATGCGCTGGTCGAAAATCCGGTTCTCCTTCGTCAGCTTCACCATGTCCTCGTCGAAGTCCCCCAGCCACTGGTACTTGAGGAAGCCGTTGTCCTTCAGGCTCCACTGCCGGCGGCAGTAGTGGAAGCTCCAGCCGTTGCCCTCCCGGGGGAAGTCAATCCACTCAGGATGACCGAATTCGTTGCCCATGAAGTTCAGGTAAGCCTCACCGCCGCCCGCCAGAGTAAACAGGCGGATCATCTTGTGCAGGGCGATGGCCCGGTCAATGACGACGTTGTGGCAGTCCTTGTTCATGTCGGTGTACATGTTCGCCCCGGCCAGGCGGAAAATCATGGTCTGGTCTCCCACCAGCGCCTGGTCGTGGGATTCCACATAGGCCACGGTCTTTTCGCCGGGACGGCGCAGGCACATGTCGCCCCACATCTTGTTGATGTCCCAGAACTCGTCCTTGCCCTTCACCGCCTTGATCCACATATCCGGCAGACCCATTCCCAGCCGGTAGTCAAAGCCGATGCCGCCGTCCTCAATGGGCAGGCACATGCCGGGCATACCGGACATATCCTCGGCGATGGTGATGGCCTTGGGGTTGACCTGGCGGATCAGCTCGTTTGCCAGCTGCAGGTAGGTCACCGCGTCGGTGTTGGTGTTGTAGGAGAAATACTTGTCGTTGGAGGTAAAGTCCGTGCCCAGGCCGTGGTCGTGGTACAGCATGGACGTGACGCCGTCAAAGCGGAAGCCGTCAAAGTGGTATTCCGTCATCCAGAACTTCAGATTGGACAGCAGGAAGTGCATGACGCCGGTCTTGCCGTAGTCAAAGCACTTGGTGCCCCAGGCGGGATGATCGCCCTTGGGGCCGTCGTGGAAGAACTGCCAGGTGGTGCCGTCGAACATATTGATGCCCTCGGCGGTGTTCTTCACGGCGTGGGAATGTACCACGTCCAGCAGCACCCGGATGCCCATGGCGTGGGCCTTGTTCACCAGGTATTTCAGATCCTCCGGCTTGCCGAACCAGCTGGAGGCGGCGTAGAAATTGCTCACCTGATAGCCGAAAGAGCCGTAGTAGGGGTGCTCCATGATGGCCATAAGCTGGATGGTATTGTAGCCCGCCTGCTTCACCCGGGGCAGCACATTGTCGGCAAACTCCCGGTAGGAGCCGACCTTCCCCTCCTCCTGAGCCATGCCCACATGGGCCTCGTAGATGTACAGCTCGTCCTCACCGGCAAAGTCCTTGTCCGTCCAGTCGAAGGTCTTCCGGTCGTCCACCACCTCGCACTCGAAGGTGATATTCTGCTTATTCTGCACCACCCGGCGGGCATAGAGGGGAATGTGTTCGGTACGGGTCATGTTTGCGTCCACAACGGTCTTAACCCTGCAGCCGTCCCACAGGGCATCGTCGCCCTCCAGATACAGCTCCCAGTTGCCGTTGCCGATATTCTTCAGCGGATGGGAGGTTTTGTTCCAGCCGTTGAACTCGCCCTCCAGGTAGAGCTGATATGCGCTGGGTGCCCACTCCCGGTAGTACCAGCCGCCGTCCACATGGTGGAAGCCGAAATACGCATGGGCATTGGCAAAGTCGTTGAGGGTCTGTCCCTCGGCCAGAATGCGGTTTTTTGTCGCTCGGTACAGGAACATGCGCAGGTCAATGTCCCCGGCAAACGGCTTCAGCTGGGGGTTCAATTCCAAAAGTCGATACATAGCGTCTCCTTCTTCCGTTAAAATACAAGCTGCCATACGAAATGACTTCGTTACAACTCTATTTTAGAAGAACCGGGCACATCTGTCAAGGACTTTTCGTCGTCTTTACAATTCGGCTGTGTTTTTCACATGTATTTTACACGCGCCGGATTTTGGAATTTACATTCCGCCGGTATGATGAAAACCGTAGGATACATCCCAAGTCAAAAATCAAAACCTACAAGGAGAAGTTAGATTATGAAGAAATTTGTTTCGATTGCCCTTGCCGCCATGCTGATCATTGCCATGGCAGGCTGCTCCCAGAGCGAAGCTCCCGCCGCCACCACCGCGGCTCCCGCCCAGACCGAGGCGCAGGCCGTAGCTCAGACCCAGGTTCCCGAAACCGCCGCCCTCACCGGCACCGTTGCCACCGACGGCTCCACCTCCATGGAGAAGGTTATCGGCGCCCTGGGCGAATCCTTTATGGAAGCCAACTCCGGCGTGAACTTCACCTATAACCCCACCGGCTCCGGCACCGGCATCACCGCCGTTTCCGAAGGCCGCTGCGACATCGGCCTTTCCTCCCGCGCCCTGAAGGACGACGAGAAGGCCTCCGGCCTGGTGGAGACGGTTCTGGCCTATGACGGCATCGCGGTCATTGTCAACCCCGCCAACGGCGTGGAAGATCTGTCCCTGGAGCAGATCGCCAAGATCTACACCGGTGAAATCACCAACTGGTCCGAGGTCGGCGGCAGCGACGCCGAGATCGTCCTGATCGGCCGGGAAGCCGGTTCCGGCACCCGCAGCGGCTTTGAGGAAATCGTGGAGGTCAAAGACAAGTGCCTGTACCGCCAGGAGCTGACCTCCACCGGCGACGTGATCACCGCCGTCTCCCAGAACCCCGACGCCATCGGCTACGCTTCCCTGGCCTCCGTAAAGGACAGCGTCAAGGCGCTGAAGGTCGCGGGCGTCGCCCCCAGTGAGGAAACCGTCAAGGACGGCACCTACCTCATCCAGCGTCCCTTCGTCCTGGTCACCAAGGAAGGCGTCACACTGAGCCCCGTCGCCCAGGCCTTCTTCGACTACGCCACCGGCGGAGAAGCCAACGACATTATCACCGCAGCCGGTGTGGTGCCTGTCAACTAAAGGAAGCATTGGATAAACGGCTCCCCCTCTGGGGGAGCCAAACGCCTTACCGGAAGGTGAATACATGAAAAAAAGAACCAACCTCTTTGAGGCCGTGATTCACGGGATTTTCCTGCTTCTCGGCCTCATTACCGTAGGCTGCGTCCTGCTGATTACGGTGTATCTGATTCTCTCCGGCATTCCCGCCATCCGCCAGATCGGCCTATTTAAATTCCTTTTCGGAACGAAATGGGCATCCACGGCTGCGGAGCCGGAATACGGCATTCTCCCCTTCATTCTCACCAGCATCTACGGCACCGCGGGAGCCATTGTGGTGGGCGTGCCCATCGGCTTTCTCACGGCGGTGTACCTGGCAAAAATGGCCCCCAAGAGCGTCAAGCGCTTTATGGAGCAGGCCGTCTCCATGCTGGCGGGGATTCCCTCGGTGGTTTACGGTCTGGTCGGCATGATGGTGCTGGTGCCGGGGCTCCGGAACATTTTCCACATTCCCGACGGCGCCAGTCTGCTGGCCGCCATTCTGGTTCTGTCCGTGATGATCCTGCCCTCCATCATCAAAATGTCCATCACCGCCCTGGAGGCCGTGCCCAAGGAATATGAGGACGCCTCCCTGGCCCTGGGCGCTACGCCGGAGGAAACCTACTTCCGGGTCTCCGTCCCTGCCGCCCGAAGCGGCATCGCCGCTGCCGTGGTACTGGGCGTGGGGCGGGCCATCGGCGAGGCTATGGCAGTGATGATGGTGGCGGGCAATGTGCCCAATATGCCGGGGTCTCTGTTCCAGTCCGTCTGCTTCCTGACCACCGCCGTGGCGAAGGAAATGTCCTACTCCAGCGGGCTGCAGAAGCAGGCGCTGTTCTCCATTGCCCTGGTGCTGTTCCTGTTCATCATGCTCATCAACGCCGCGCTGAACTTCTTCCTGAAAGGAGACAAGAATAAATGATCTCCAAACGCAGACGGTTATTCCTATGGACGGTGCGGGGAGCAATGTACCTTGCCACCGCGCTGACTGCCGGACTGACCCTGTTTCTCATGCTGTATGTTCTGGCAAAAGGCATCCCCAACATCACCTGGGAGCTGCTCAGCACCAAGCCCAGCTACCTGTCCGACCGCATCGGCATTCTGCCGGACATTCTCAACACCCTGTACATCGTTATTTACGCCCTGATTCTCGTGCTGCCCCTGGGCGTGGGCGCGGCCATTTACCTGACGGAATACGCCTCCAACCAAAAAGTGGTCGCCGCCATTGAATACGCCGCAGAGACTCTCTCCGGCATTCCCTCCATCATCTACGGTCTGGTGGGTATGCTGCTGTTTTCCAACAACATGGGCACCTCCCTGCTGGCCGGCGCGCTGACCCTGGTCATCATGAATCTGCCCACCATCATGCGCAACACCCAGGAGAGCCTGAAAACGGTGCCCATGAGCTACCGGGAAGGCGCCTTCGGTCTGGGCGCGGGAAAATGGCGGGTCATCCGCACGGTGGTGCTTCCGAACTGCGTGGACGGCATCGTCACCGGCTGCATTCTCTCCGTTGGCCGGATTCTGGGCGAATCCGCCGCTCTGCTGTTCACCGCCGGCTTTGCCCATGTGGTGAACGGCTTCTGGGCGGCAAGGAACAGCGCCGGCGCGACTTTAACGGTTGCCCTGTACGTCTACGCCAAGGAGCAGGGAGAATTCGGCGTTGCCTTTGCCATCGCGGCAATTCTGATGGTGCTGGCATTTCTCATCAATCTCTCCGCCACATTTGTGAGCAAACGACTGGGAAGGAAGAATCAAATTGGCTGATATCATCACCGCTAAGGATCTGTGCCTGTGGTACGGGGAAACCCAGGCGCTGAAATCCATCAACATGAACATCCCCGAGCACAGCATCACCGCCCTCATCGGCCCCTCCGGCTGCGGCAAGTCCACCTTCTTAAAAACTCTGAACCGGATGAACGATCTGATCCCCGGGGTAAAAATCACGGGAGACGTGCGCTACGAGGGAAAGGACATTTTTCAGGCGGAGGTGAACGACCTGCGCAAGGAGGTGGGCATGGTCTTTCAGAAGCCCAATCCCTTCCCCATGAGCATTTACGACAACATCGCCTACGGCCCCCGCACCCACGGCA
>CAMAKJ010000056.1 GCA_945836055.1 uncultured Clostridia bacterium
CCGGGACAACACCACGATTCCCGTGGGCAAGCCCTGAGCGGCTTCGGACATAGAATAACCGGCCTCCTGCCGAAAGGCAGGGGGCCTTTTCTGTGCTGTTCGTTCTACGGTGCGTAGGTTGCCTTTTTCCCTGCGGCGTGGTAAGCTGTAGCCAGAAAGGAGATGCGTAAAATGGAAACGTATATTACAGGTCCCGCAATCAAGCGTCTGCGGGAGGAGCGGGGAATGACCCAGTCGGAGCTGGGTGAGAGAATCGGCGTGGGGGACAAGGCCGTGTCCAAATGGGAGACAGGCCGTGGTCTGCCGGATATCTCCCTGATTCAGCCGTTGGCGGAGACGCTGGGGGTCAGCGTTATTGAACTGATGAACGGCGACAGAATCCGCAACCAGAACGTCAGCGCCAATATGCTGCGCACGAAGCTCTATGTCTGCCCCATCTGCGGCAATATTCTAAGCGCCGCCGGCAGCGCGCTGATCAGCTGCTGCGGTGTAACCCTCCCGGCGCTGGAGGCTGAGGAGGCGGACGAGGCTCACTGCCCCAGAATCGAGACGGTGGAGGATGAGCGTTTCATCACCCTGGATCATCCCATGGACAAATCCCACTATATTTCCTTCCTCGCTTTCGCCACGGCTGACCGGTTCCAGCTCGTCAAGCTCTACCCGGAGGGCTCGGCGGAGGCCAGAATTCCTCTTCGCGGCCGGGGAACCCTTTACTTCTACTGCAATCGACACGGTCTGATGAAGCGCAGGCTGTGACAATGCCACAGGAGAAGTCTTTGACATTTTGAATGAGATTTGATAGGATAGGAACGAAAACTAAGTCCTGTCTTTTGGCACGATGCCCAGGGTACGCACGTTCCTCGGGGCATGGAAAGGAGTGCTATGTCAAACATCATCGAAATTACGGATTTCTCCGCACCGGAGCTGGATGTCTACGCCCGGCTGACGGAAGCCCAGCTGCTCAACCGCTTTGAACCGGCCAGGGGAATGTTCATCGCGGAAAGCCCCAAGGTGATCCACCGGGCGCTGGACGGGGGCTGCCAGCCGGTTTCCCTGCTCATGGAGCGCAAGGATATTGAAGGGGCTGCCCGGGAGGTGATTGCCCGGTGCCCGGATATCCCCGTTTACACCGCTGACGAAGAGCTGCTGTGCAATCTCACCGGATATCATCTGACCCGCGGGGTGCTGTGCGCCATGCGCCGCCCGAAGCGGCCGGGGCTGGCGGAAATCTGCGCCGGCGCCAGCCGGATTGTGGTTCTGGAAAACG
Source organism: uncultured Clostridia bacterium (assembly GCA_945836055.1). Lineage (GTDB taxonomy): Bacteria > Bacillota > Clostridia > Oscillospirales > Oscillospiraceae > Faecousia. The sequence goes on from CAMAKJ010000056.1 coordinate 1,268, forward strand.
TACAGAATCCCACCAATGTGGGGGCGATTTTCCGGTCCGCCGCGGCTCTGGGTATGGATGCCGTGCTGCTCACCCCCGGCTGCAGCGATCCACTGTACCGACGCAGCGCCCGGGTCAGTATGGGCACCGTGTTCCAGATTCCCTGGACGTATACGGACAGCTGGCCGGAAGAAGGCATGGCGCAGCTGGAGCGCCTGGGCTTCAAAACCGCCGCTATGGCCTTAAGCGACGATTCCGTCTCTATCGACAATCCCCGGCTCATGGCGGAGGAAAAACTGGCGGTGGTTCTTGGCAGCGAGGGCGACGGCCTGACTGCGGATACCATTGCCAAATGCGACTATACCGTAAAGATTCCCATGTACCACGGTGTGGATTCTCTGAACGTCGCGGCTGCCAGCGCGGTGGCCTTCTGGCAGCTGCGGAAAGGATGAAGACTATGGAGTTGTTTAACGGACGCCCGGCGGACTGTACCGGACGGCTGCAAAAGGAAATCCGCTGTTACGATCTGCTGGACAGCCTGGGAGTATCCTATCAGCGAATTGACCACGAGGCCGCCATGACCATGGAGGTCTGCCTTCCCATCGACGAGGCGCTTCAGGCAACCATCTGCAAAAACCTGCTGCTGTGCAATCGGCAGTGCACTTCCTTTTATCTGCTGATGCTGCCCGGGGAGAAGCCCTTCAAAACCAGTGTGCTGTCCAGGGAGATCGGCTCTTCCCGGCTGAGCTTTGCTGCCCCTGAATACATGGAGCGGTTTCTGGACATCACCCCCGGTTCTCTCAGCGTGCTGGGGCTGATGAACGATGGGGAAAACCAGGTGCAGCTGCTCATCGATGAGGACGTGCTGAAAGGGGAGTACATCGGCTGCCATCCCTGCATCAATACCTCCAGTCTGCGGCTGAAAACCCGGGATTTGATGGCGGTTATCCTTCCCGCCATGCACCACACGCCCCGGATTGTCACGCTGCCGGTGGACGCATGAGCATACCGTACCGTTTGATTCGCAGCTCCCGGAGAACCATTGCGGTGCAGATTCTGCCGGATGGGGAAGTGGTGGTGCGCGCGCCCCGTCGGATGACCAGGGCGGCAATTGACCGGTTTGTGGAGGAGAAGCGAGGCTGGATCGAAAAGCACCTGCATTCTCTTCCTCCTGCGCAGCAGCCGCTTTCCGAGGCGGAATTGCGAGGGCTGGTACAGCAGGCAAAGGAGGAGCTGCCCAAAACAGTTGCGCATTTTGCGCCGCTGGTGGGCGTGGATTATGGCACAATCACCATCCGCGCACAGCGCACCCGATGGGGCAGCTGCAGCAGCAGGGGGAACCTGAATTTCAACTGCCTGCTCATGCTGGCGCCCGAGAGCGTGCGGGAGTATGTGGTGATCCATGAGCTGTGCCACCGGAAGGAAATGAACCATTCCCCCGGATTCTGGGCGGAGGTTGCGCGGGTTCTGCCGGATTACGGCACAAGCAGACGGTGGCTCAGGGAAAATGGCGGGGAACTGATTGGGCGATTGCCCAAATGACAAAAAGCGGGCGCGGGGGATTTGCCTCCGCGCCCGGTTATTGCGCCCACTCGGGCAGAACTTCATATTTCCGCTCCCCGCCCTTCCAGGGAAAGCGAATGCAGCAGGAGAAGAGCATGGGGGCAGCGGCTTCGTCCCGGGAGCCGTATTTGTGGTCTCCAACCAGGGGATACCCCCGGGAGGAAAACTGCACCCGAATCTGATGGCTCCGCCCGGTGTGCAGCCGGATCCGAACCAGACTCTTCTCCCCGGCGGACAGGCGGGTGAATTCTAGCCGGGCTTTTTTGACGCCGCCCCGCTCCCGTTTCACCACGAACACCTTGTTCTTTCGGCTGTCCTTAAAGAGTAAATCCTCCCAGTCCCCCGATTCCGGCGGGGTGCCGTGGACAATGGCCACATATTCCTTGACCATCTGCCCATCCTGCACGGCTTTGGACAGCACGGCGGCGGCCTGTTTCGTTCTGGCATAGACCATGACGCCGCCCACGTTTTTGTCCAGGCGGTGCACCGGGTAAATCTCACCGCCAAGCTGCTTTTTCAGCTCCCCGGGGACATCCCCCTCGGAGTCCAGCCCCACGGGCTTGACGCAGACGGCAATGCCGCTGTCAGAGTACAATAGCTCCATCCTCATATCCTCCGATTTCACCTTATGGCGTCATCATACCACATTTTTCCAAATATGAAAAGCATATCGGTTGATTTTTCGGCGATTGATTGTATAATATGAACAGAATGGAGGAAGAGATATGACAACAAAGGACTTTCAGAGAAAAAAGCCCCTGATGATTTTCCTGAGCTATTTCAAAAACCACAGGAAGCTGTTTGCCATCGACGTGGCCTGCGCCGTGGGCATTGCGGCAATCGATCTGCTGTTTCCATTGGTAACCCGCAGCGCGCTGTACGACATGCTGCCCAACCGGATGTACCGAACCTTCTTTACCATTATGGTTGTTGTGGTGGCGTGCTATGTTCTGCGGTCGTTCCTGAATTACATCGTCACCTACTACGGACATACCTTCGGTATCCGGGTGGAGGCGGACATCCGCCGGGATTTGTTCCGGCATATGCAGGAGCTGAGCGTGGACTTCTACGACCGCAACCGCACCGGCAAGCTGATGTCGCGGCTGACCTCCGACCTGTTCGAGCTGACGGAGCTTGCCCACCACGGACCGGAGGATTTGCTGACCTCCACGCTGACGATTCTGGGTGCGCTGGTGGTCATGGCGTCCATCCGTTGGCAGCTGGCGGTGATCGTGGCGCTGACTATCCCGGTGTTTCTGGCGGTGGTTATGACCATGCGCGGACGGATGGGACGGGCTTCCGCCGCGGCAAAGGAAAAGGTGGGGCACATCAATCAGGAGATTGAGAGCAGCCTCTCCGGTGTCCGCACCGCCAAGGCCTTCGCCAACGAGGCGGTGGAGGCCTCCCGGTTTGACGCCGCCAACGAGGTCTTTAAGACCTCCAAGCGGGAATTTCACAAGGCCATGGGCATGTTCGGCAGCAGCGTGGAATTCTTCCTGTGCAGCCTGAATGTCATCGTCATCGGTTTCGGCGGGTATTACGTCATGCAGGGCAGGATGGATTACCGGGATCTTCTGACCTTCAGCCTGTACATTACCTCTTTCGTCAGCCCCATGCGCAAGCTCTCCAGCTTCTCCGAGCTCTTTGCCAGCGGCTTTGCGGGGCTGAACCGGTTTGTGGAGGTCATGCGCACCGAGCCCACCGTGCAGGATAAGCCAGACGCCAAGGAACTACAGCACGTCCGGGGCGAAATTCAAGTGGATCACGTCTCATTCGCCTACGACGGCGATCTGGCAGTGCTCCATGACGTGAGCCTGACCGTGGCTCCCGGGGAGACGGTAGCCATCGTCGGCCCCTCCGGCGGCGGCAAATCCACCCTGTGCCAGCTGATTCCCCGCTTTTACGATGTAACCTCCGGCTCCATTTCCATTGACGGCCAGAATGTCAGGGATGTGACCCAGCGCAGTATTCATGAGAACATCGGCATTGTCCAGCAGGACGTGTTCCTCTTCGCTGACACGGTTTTCGAAAATATCCGCTACGGCAGGCCGGACGCCGCCATGGACGAGGTTATTGAGGCCGCGAAAAAAGCGGAAATCTACGACGACATTCAGGCCATGCCCGAGGGCTTCAACACCTATGTGGGCGAGCGGGGCACCCTGCTCTCCGGCGGGCAGAAGCAGCGCATCGCCATTGCCCGGATTTTCCTGAAGAATCCGCCCATTCTGATTCTGGACGAGGCCACCTCCGCCCTGGACTCCGTGACGGAGGCGAAAATCCAGCGGGCCTTCGACAACCTGGCGGTGGGACGCACGACATTGATTATCGCCCACCGCCTGAGCACCATCCGCAATGCCAACCGGATTGTGTCCATTTCCGACGGCGTCATCACCGAATGCGGCACCCACGCGGAGCTGCTGGAAAAGGGCGGCATCTACGCGGAGCTGTACAAAACCCAGAACGCCCTGGCGCTGGAAGCGCTTCAGTAGTCAGGACATAGACGCTTTTTTGGCGAGGTACGCGACGAATTCTTCCAGCGTCAGACGGGGGCCCTTGCGGGGAATGGAATTCCACATTGCCTGTACTGCCGGGTCAGGATTGGCTTGACCGGCCTGCATGGCAAGCTCCATTTCCCACCGAACCTCCCGGACGGTTGTGTGGTTCTCATTCGCAATTCTCTGCAAAATCTGGTCGAATTTCTTTCTTTTCATGGCCTTTCTCCTGCATGTGATTTGGGAAGGTGATGGGAGCAAGATTATTCTAGCCCAGAAAATGACTTGTGTCAATAGCATAGCGATGTTTCCACAAGGTTTCAAGAGACTGTCACCTGCGGTAAAATATAGCCGAGGTGAGACGCTTGAAGCAGCAGTACAAAGCGCTATATGAAAAGTTCGGACTGAATGTGGTCTATTATCGGAAACGAAAGAAACTGACCCAGTTGCAGCTGGCGGAGCTGGTTGATATTGACAGGAGCCATATCAGCGCAATTGAGCTGGGCAATGTGGGTGTTTCGCTGGATGTGGTTTTCAGGCTGTGTGAGGTTCTGGAAATCACGCCGAAAGAACTGTTTGATTTTCGGTAATTATGCTGGATTATTCGCCACTGTGGGAAACCATGAAAGAAAGAGGAATCAGCCGGCATCGTTTGCTCAAGTCCGGTGTGGACAATAAGACGCTGGACACGATCAAAAAAGGCGGCAATATCACAATGCTGACCCTGGAAAAGATATGTTCCATTCTGGACTGCACACCCAATGATGTCTTACGGTTTGAAAAGTAGCGCCGCCTTGAAATTACAAGGCGGCGTTTTTTTAGGGTTTTCTGTCCGATCTGTTCGCGCTTTGCGTCTTATAGAGCAGAAAGGCCTTTCAGAACACAAGGAGGAACACCATGGATGATGAGAAAATCCTGGACCTGTATTTTGCCAGGGATGAGCGGGCGGTGGCGGAGACTGACCGGAAGTACGGCTGCTATTGCTTCACCCTCGCAAATTCCATTCTGCACAACGACCAGGACGCGGAGGAAACCGTGAGCGATACTTACTTAAAAGCGTGGAACGCCATCCCACCCAAGCGTCCGGGCATCTTCCGGCTGTTCCTCGCCAAAATCACCCGAAACCTGGCCTTCTCCCGGTGGCGGCAGTATTCCGCCGGGAAGCGGGGCGGCGGGGAAATGGCACTGGTGCTGGAGGAACTGGGGGACTGCGTTGCCGCGCCGGGGTGCGTGGAGGAGGGGCTGGACGCCAAGGAACTGGCGCGGGCCATCCGGGCGTTTCTGAACACCCTGCCGGAGCGGGAGCATGACATTTTTCTGCGGCGGTACTTCTTCGTGGAGGAGAGCGGTGAGATTGCGAAACGCTACGGCATGAAGCCCGCCACGGTGCTGCGCACATTGTCCCGCACCAGGGAAAAGCTGAAAAAATATCTGACACAGGAGGGCTATGCGGTATGAAAGCGGAAGAACTGTTTCTCGCCATCGGCGAGGTGGAAGCAAGCCGTCTGGCGCGGAGCGAACTGACGGTGTGCAAACCCTCCGGGCAAAGGGATCAGGAGGAACCCAAAATGAAGAAAAAGAATGTTTCCCGCCTTCTGCGGAATCTGCTTGCGGCGGCGCTGATTGTGAGTATGCTGGCGGTGACGGCCTACGCGGTGGCAGGGTATGTGATTTTCGACAGCCCACAGGAGATGCTGAGCAGTCTGTTCGGGGATCAGACGGGGTATGACCACAAGGAGGTCACCCATTGGACAGACCCGGAAAAGCCCGGCTCTGTTTATGATAACCCTGCCTATGACCGGGTTCCGGCGGACGAGGAGATTGTTGCTTCCGAGGCCGCGCCCCTGGTCAGCCCGGTGGGGCAGTCCATCAGCTGGCAGGGCTATACCCTGACGGTGGACGCAAACCTGTACGATCAGGTCACCAAATGCGGCGTGCTGACCTATACCATTGAGAACCCCGACGGTCTGCCCCACTACGAAGTGGAGTCCAATGGTAAGGTTTGGTTCCCGGACGGCGAAATTTTGGATACAAACCAGTATGGCCACAGCTACATTGTTCAGGATCAATCCTCGGATACCAAGCTGACGGCGGCCTATTATTACCAGCTTCGGGATCCAAATTGTACCGATCTGGAACTGAGCTTTACCCAGTGGGCGGCGAAGAGCCTTACCGAGTATACGCAGCTGCTTTCCCAGACAAAACAGCGTCTCATGCAGGAAGTTTCTGAAGATGAGGTGATCGCATATGTCAAGCAGCAGCTTGGGGAAAAGTATGCCGAGTTAGAAAAGAACCTGTCCAAAGCGGAAATCGTGAAAAGCGGTTATGAAAGCATGGTATATGAAGAACTGAAGGCAACTGACGGACGTTTTGAATGCCCGGATAAAATTGCGATTCCCGAGAAAGCGCTGGGTGAAATGAGCAGTGTCGCTTTGGCTGAGGGAAACATCACCGTATCTCCCATTGCCATAGCCGTTGACGTTGCCGGCATGGAGAATTACCCATCAGACTACGTCGGTGTTGTGAAGATTTGCTTCCAAGACGGTAAAGAATATGTGGTGAAGGATGACAATACCGCCAACTATGTTTTCGCGGTGGGCGCTACGGACAAGGATGTCACCTTTATGTTCAACCGCATGATCGACGTAAACGAAATTACCTCCGTCATTTTGGACGGCGGTTTGGAATTCCCCGTAAACTGACCCAACGCAAAATCCCCCTCCCGGCACGCCGGGAGGGGGATTGCTGATCATTTGCTCATTCGTGACCGTTTCCGTGCAGATCGAGGGTGCCGTGTTTCTCGGCTTCGTGTTCGTGGGACGGATCGGTGCAGCCGGGCTCCGTGCAGGAACCGGAGGCGCTCTGGGCGGACTTGCGGATGAGCACGTCGCCGCTCATGGCGCTGACGCTGATGCGGCAGCGGCCGTCGCCGCAGATGTGGCTGCCGTTTTTGCTGGTGGTGGGGAAGTCGGAGGAGAATTTGCTGCTCATGGCGTCCATATCCACGGTAAACCCGGCATCCTCGGGCAGGGTGATGTCCAGATCGCCGGACATGGAGTCCATGCTCATCCGGCTGGGCACATTGCTCAGCACACCGCGGAAGCTGGCGGAGGCGGCGTCGCAGTCCAGCTCGTTCAGACTGCCGGTGAAGTCCACGTCTCCGGAGGCGGTGTCGATGTCCAGACTGCCGACAGCGCAGTTTTCAAACTGGCATTTTCCGCTGGCGGTGTCCAGCTCCACCTCCCGGAGGGTCAGATCCTGGGCATACAGCCGAGCGGAGGCGGCGTTCACCTCCAGAGAATCCCCATGCCAGTCCCGGGGAACGGTGATGACCAGGTCTTTCTTGATGCTTTCCCCCAGGTGCACGCCGAAACTCGCAGCATCCCGGCAGAACTGAATGTTGAGCTTGCTGCCGGACTGGCTCCAGACCATTTGATACTTGCTGTCGGAAAGGGCGGATTCGGTGAAGGTGATTTCCTCCACGTCTCCGGGGGTGACGGTGATGGTTCCCGCCGCCCAGTCAACACAGATATCCCGGATTCCTTCGGCGGAGACGGAAGCTCCTTCGCCGGTGCCGTCAATTCTTTGGGGAATGTAGGTTTCGACGGTTGAGGAGCTGACGCTTCTGCGGAACAAATAGCCGCGGAAGTTCATTCCGGCAATCAGAATACTGACCAGCACCAGAATGACGATGCACCAGATCACAATGCGGACAATGGCGTTTTTGTTCATGTCAGTTACCCTCCCGTAAGTCCAAAATGGCGTTCACCAGCCCACGCACTGCGCCGAGAATGGGGAAAATCACCCAGGTGATGTACCAGGCACCGGTGAGGAAGCTGACGATGAAGTACACCGCCAGGCCGATGGCCCAGATCAGGCTTCCGATGCTTTTACGCAGCTCCGACTTGGAGTCGGTCTTTTCCGCCTGGGCAGCTTCCGCTTTCGGCGCTTCTTTTTTGGCGCCGAGAATGATAATCGCGGTAGCCACTGCCACAATGGACAATGTTCCGCACAGGCCGTAAACCTCCATGCCCGGCATTACGCTTAAAACGAACAGCGGAATGGGGGAGATGATGTACAGGAACACAGCCACAGCCCGCAGTATCTTTTTCACCGGGGTGTCCAGCTTCTCTGGCTTTGCCTCCGGGACAGGGGCGGTTCGGGGTGCGCTGCCCAGAATTTCGTTGATGTCGCCGATGCCGATGATGGCAAGGCGGTAGGCCGCTTCCGGTGTTTTGCCCTCGGCGATGAGATCGTCGTAGCGGTCCAGGGTGTTCTGCAGAATCTCCTGTCTGGTGTCCTCGCTGTTCTGAGCACCCGCGAACAGGAGATTGACGTATTGAATCAGTTGCTCTCTCATATTCTTTCCTCCACTTCCAGAAGTTTATCCATGATTTCCTTGGTTTCCTGCCATTCTTCCAGCAGACGGCGGCAGGCTTCCCGTCCGGCGGATGTGATGGTGTAGTACCGCCGCCGGGCGCCTGCGCCGCTGTCGCCCCAGTAGGAGGCGATGTAGCCCAATTCTTCCAGCCGCTTGAACGCCGTGTAAAGGGTGGCTTCCTTCAATTCAAAGCGGTTGTCGGAGAGGGTGGAAATAATTTTGTTGATTTCATAGCCATAGCTGTCGCCCCGCATCAGCCGCGCCAGAATGATGGCGTCGGTATGCCCGCGGATCAGATCACCGGCAATGGACATAGGCAACCCTCCTTTGTGGACTCATTGTATCACAGAGTACCTCGCCTGTCAAGGTATATCATGAAAATAAACACACTCACCTATAATCGGAACACAATAAAAAATTGACAGTTGAAAGTTTATGGCAACACCGCACAATGGGAACTGCGGGCTTCGGCGGATCTTTTGCCCCAATCGT
>CAMAKJ010000057.1 GCA_945836055.1 uncultured Clostridia bacterium
TTTCAGAACTTTCGGCTGAGCCAAAATCTTCTGCCGCCAGCTCTTGCCGATTTATTCAGAGCTTCCCTAAAAAACACGTTCCCCGGACGCTGACGCGTCCGGGGAACTTTGATTGGTAACGGATTGGAAACGGTTTACTTGTCGCCCTTGTAATCGACAGGCAGCTTCTCCCAGCGGTTCTTCAGAACATAGGCCACATCCTTGGGCTGGCGCTGACGGGTGAAAGCGCCCTTTTTGTTGCCGTTGACACGCATGATGCCCTCGGTGGTCTGGAAGTCGGCGAAGTTCCACATCAGCTCGCCCTGTACGAAATCATAGCTGTCAAAGACCCGGTTGTTCATCTCCAGATACTCGTTCTGGTACTCCTGGCTCCACATGACGCTCGGCAGCTTGTGCTCGGAGGACAGGGTGTCCGCGCCGTACTCGGTGAAGATTACGGGGCGGCCGTTGCGCACCTGGTTCCAGCCGTCCATCTCCTTGCGGAAGGCAGCCTCGGCGTCCACAATGCCGGTGCCGCCCATGGCGTACCAGCCGTAGTAGCGGTTCAGGCTGATGATGTCCGCGAACTGCTGGCCACGGGAGGTGTTGGGCAGGCTCATCATAACAATGGCGTAAGTACGGGGACGCTTCTGCACGTCCAGCTCATGGGCGTAGTCAAAGAGGTTCTTGAAGTAGTCCTCGGTGCCCACGGAGGTGCACTGGGGCTCGTTCAGGATGGACCAGGCGATGACGGAGGCGTGGTTCTTGTCCCGGGTGATCATGTCATGGAGCACCTCGCGGTGATGGGCCAGCAGCTGGGGCGTGGTTTCCTTCTCAAAGAAGCCAGCCTTCTTGCCGGTGCCCTGGTTGGCGGCCAGGAAGTTCATGGTGGACTCCATGCAGCCGACGGCGGTGGTCTCGTCGATGATCAGGAAGCCCTCTTCGTCCGCCATGTAGTACATTTCCTCGGCGTAGGGGTAGTGGGAGGTGCGGAAGCAGTTGGCGCCCACCCATTTCAGGCACTCGTAGTCCCGCTTGACGGTGACCAGGTCCAGGCCGCGGCCCCGGATGTCGGAGTCCTCGTGCTTGCCGAAGCCCCGGAGGTATACGTGCTTGCCGTTGAGCAGCAGCTTGTCCCCCTTGACCTCGAAGGTACGGATGCCCAGGGTGTCGTAGTACTCGTCCACCACGTCGTCGCCGTTCCAGATTTTGATGACGATTTTGTACAGGTAGGACGCGTGGACATTCCACAGCTTGGCGTCCTTCACGTGCAGCTTGCCGGTCTTGCCGCAGCTCTCGGCAACCAGCTTGCCCTCGGCGTCCAGCAGCTCCACGCCCACGCAGCCGTCGCCGGTGGTCTTGACGGTGTAGTCCACGTCGGCGTCGGCGCCGTTCAGGGCGAACTTCACCTCGTAGTCCACAACGGACTCCTTGGGCAGGCACAGCAGCTTCACGGGGCGCTGAATGCCGGCATAGTTGTAGAAGTCAAAGTAGGGAGCGGAAACCTTTTTGCCGTTGCTCAGGGTCTGGGTCAGGCCGCAGGGCAACATGGTCTCGCTCAGCTCGTTGTTGGCCAGAACGGCCAGATGGTTGACCTCGTTGTACTTGACCGCATCGGTCACCACAGCGTTAAAGGGCAGGAAGCCGCCCACATGGCTGCAGATTTCCACGCCGTTGAGGAACACCCGGGCCTTGTGGGTCACGGAGCCGAAGCGGATCACCACTTCTCTGCCCTTCCACTCGCCGGGAACCAGGAAGTCGGTCTCGTACCAGAAGTCGCCGGTATACTCCCGGCTGTCCTTGTCGGTGAAAATGTCGCAGAAGGAAGACGGCACAGGCATGGAGCAGGCATCGGGCAGTCCGGCAGTCCAGCCGGCGGCGACACCCTCCTGTTTGGGGTCAAACTGGAATTTCCACATGCCGTCCAGAGAGACAACCCGACGGGTAGCGGTTACGCGGGGGTAAAGCAAAGAAGTGTTCATAATGGCATTCCTCCAAATTGAAATTCCGGCCGAAATGGCAGGATTTGGGCTGTTCGCACAATTTTTCCCATGCAGCAGCCCTTTCCTTATTCATTTTACCGTATTTCCATTGGAATTACAACGCCCAAAACGTCTCATTTGTGACACTCTGCGAATATTTTCCCGACGTTACACTACACCGGGCGCCTCAGCAGCAGCGCAATCCCATAGATCACCGCCAGATGGGCGGGATAATAGAAATAGAACAGTCCTCCGATTCGCCATTTTCCCCGCTGCCCGTTGTAAAGGGCCAGAAGGGGCACGGCGAAGAGGCCGAACCACTGAATGCCCCCGTAGGTAAGCCCCAGCAGGCACAGTCCCAGGGTCAGCAGCGCCAGCTTCTGCCCCTTCGTTTCGCCGCAGTACACCATCACCGGCAGCAGCACGCCCCACAGACCATAGTCCACCGCAAAGTCCGTCCCGGACAGCAGCTGCGGCAGCACCCCGCAGGCAAAGCACACGGCAGCCAAAGCCCCCAGTGCCGCGCCCCGGTGTGCTTCCAGCGCGTAAATCAGACAGATGGACAGGGTGAAGGTCACAAAGATGCACTGGTAAAGCGACCCCGACACCAGATAGTAGACAACCTGGCACAGCGCCGCCATGCCCGCCATTTTCCCCAGGTACTTACCCCGGCTGTGGGTATAGCGGCACCCCTCCGCCACCATGTAGACAAAAATCGGGAAGGCCAGCCGCCCGACGATCCGCAGCAGCGCGTTCCCCGGGAGCAGCTCCAGCCCCACATGGTCGCAGGTCATGGCAATCAGCGCCAGAATTTTCAGTTGATTTCCCGTCAGGCCGGGGCGTAATTTCGTTTCCATATGTTCCACCCAAATAGTCGGAATTTGACGGCACCATGATACCACCGCGGCCCCCGGCTGTCAATCAAGGGCAGCAAAAAAGCGCCCACCCTGGGCGCACCCGAAAACATGAAATGACCCTTGACTGCCATGCCTTGTGATCAGCACGTTTTTTCGCAGCCAAGGGTCATTTCTGTTCACTCTTATTATCTAACATCTATTGGTTAACCTCTCTTTCTGCGGACTTGACGGGCACCTTGGATCAATTGTCCACCTTCCGGAATCTTATGCACTAACCTTCTGTCTCTTGAGCGAGACCATCTTATAAGTCGGAACCGCTTTCTGTATCACTCTGCCCGCCTGACTGACTCTCTGTTCTTTATTGAGAGTCTTCCAAGGATTTACCTGTACATCGGTATCACCTCTTCGTGTCTATAAAATATCACAGTTTTTTTGTTTTTGCAATACGGAATATTGTATAATGTTGCCATTTCGTTCTTGTGGAAAACACAGAATTGCGTTTGCTGAGGACGGGTGCAGATTGACAAACGGGTGGGACTTTGCTATAATAAATTTGTTCAGCGGCTGTGCAGCCGCCGTTTTTATGATACCCGGACGACAGGAGCATCGCAAATGGACAACGCCAACCCCATGAATATTCTGGTAACACTGGACGCCAATTACCTGTTCTGCCTGAACACCATGCTCTCCTCCCTGCTGCACAGCAACCCCGGCCAATTCTTTCGGGTGTACCTGCTGCAAAGCACCGTGGAAGAATCACAGGTTGCCGAAACCCGGGAGATTCTGGGGGCCTGCGGGGAACTGATTCTCCTCCGGGCGGACGAAACCGGCCTGGAGGACGCCCCCACCACCGCCCGATACCCAAAAGAGATTTACTACCGCATCTTTGCCGCCCGGTATCTGCCCGACACCCTGGACCGGGTGCTGTACCTGGACCCGGACATCATCGTCAACGGACGGCTGGACGAGCTGTACGCCCTGCCCATGGGAAATTACTACTTTGCCGCCGCCTCCCATGTAGGCGAACTGCTGAGCCGGTTTAACCAGCTGCGGCTGGACATGGGGGACAACGACCCCTACATCAATTCCGGCGTCATGCTCATGAATCTGGAGCGCCTGCGCGCTGAGCAGGACGAGGAAGCGGTATTCCGGTTCATGCACGAGCACAAAAAGTCCCTGCTTCTGCCCGACCAGGATGTGATCAGCGGCCTGTACGGCTCGAAGATCTATCCGCTGGACCCCTTCCGCTACAACATGACCGAGCGGCTGTACGCCCGCCACGCCCCCTTCGAAAAGGAGCTGGACGTGGACTGGGTTCGCCAAAACGCGGTCATCATCCACTACTGCGGCCGCAACAAGCCCTGGAAGGAAAACTACGTGGGGCAGCTGGGGGTATTCTATCAGGAAGCCCTGGAGCGGCTGGGCAGATAGGTAGGGCGAAGGAAATGCTGAATGCAGAATGTAAAATGCAAAATTGCGGTATTTCCTTCGGAAATGGTTTTCAATTCTGTCCGCAAAGCGGACACCTTCATTCAGCATTTTGCATTCCCCCGACAAACTGCAATTATCCGCTTTATCAATAATCCCCCGTAAAAGGAGAAATAGATATGAAATACGACTTTACCTCCATTCTGGACCGCCGGGGCAAGGACGCCGTTGCCATTGACGCCGTGGGCGCGCCCGGCTCTCCCTATCCCGCCCCCCGGGAGGGCTTCGACGTCATCCCCATGTGGGTGGCGGACATGAATTTCCCCGTAGTACCCACCATCCAGCAGACCATGATTGCCCGGGCGGAGCACCCGGCCTTCGGCTATTTTCAGCCGCCGAAGGAATACTACGACGCCATCATCCGCTGGCAGCAGGTTCACAACGGCATCACCGGTCTGAAGCCGGAGGACATCGGCTACGAAAACGGTGTGCTGGGCGGCGTCATTACCGCGCTGAACGTGCTGTGCTCCCGGGGCGACAACGTGCTGCTCCACAGCCCGACGTACATCGGCTTCACCCACTGCCTGACGGACAACGGCTATCACATCGTTCACTCTCCTCTGCAGAAGGACGAAAACGGCATCTGGCGGATGGATTTTGCCGACATGGAGAAGAAAATCGCGGAAAACCACATCCACGCCGCCATTTTCTGCTCCCCCCACAACCCCTGCGGCCGGGTCTGGGAGCGCTGGGAAGTGGAAAAGGCCATGGCGCTGTTCCGGAAGTACGACGTAAAGGTCGTCTCCGACGAAATCTGGAGTGACATTCTCCTCACCGGCTATCGCCACATCCCCACCCAGTCCGTCAGCGAGGACGCGAAAATGCGCACCGTGGCGCTGTACGCCCCCTCCAAGACCTTCAACCTGGCGGGTCTGGTGGGCAGCTACCACATCATCTACAATCCTACCCTTCGGGATCGCTGTGATAAGGAAGGCTCCCTCAGCCACTACAACGCCATGAACGTCATGAGTATGCACGCCCTGCTGGGAGCCTACCAGCCTGAAGGCTATGAATGGGTGGAGGAGCTGCGGCAGGTCATTACCGCCAACGTGGACTTTGCCTGCGATTTCATCCAAGCGCACTTTGACGGTGTGGAGGTCTGCCGCCCCCAGGGCACCTACATGCTGTTCCTGGACTGCGGGAAATGGCTGGACGCCCATGGGAAAACCCTGGACGAGCTGCTCGCCGCCGGATGGGACGTGGGCGTTGTGTGGCAGGACGGCCGAGCGTTTCACGGCCAGACCCACATCCGCATGAACCTGGCCCTCCCCCTGACCCGGGTGCAGGAGGCCTTCCGGCGACTGGATCAGTTCGTCTTCAATACATAAGGAAACCCTCCCGCCGTACGGCGGGAGGGTCATTTTTGCTTATACGCACTTCTTCAGCAGCCCGAAAGCGGCGCCGATCATGGCTACCGGCACCAGCAGCGCCACGCCGCCGGCAAACAGCAAGCACACAATCAGCAGGGGGCACGCCAGGGTGAAGAGCACCATGGCGGCGATTTTCGCCGCGCCCCAGGCAACCTTGAAGGCCAGTCCTATGGCCTTAATCAGCAGCCAGCAGAACAAAACCAGCAATAACAGTTCCAGCATGGTCAATCTCCCCTTTCTTTCCCGGCAGTATACCATGTTTCGACGGGAAATGTGTGGATGAATTGTAACATTTTGTCAAACAGGAAAAAGCCCTCCCGAAGGAGGGCTCTTGACTTAACCGTTGCGCACTTCCATAAACAGGCTTTCCATATACCGGGAGGTTTCCTCCGGCAGGAAATTGAAGCTGCTGGCGGACGAAAGCGTATCCGCGTCGGGATAGGCCACCTCGCTGCCCGCGGTTTCCGGGTCCATGTAGTCCTTCGCGGCAGAGGAGGGGGTGCTGTAGCCCAGGTACTCCATGTTGGCGGCGGAAATCTCCGGGTCGCACAGGAAGTTGATGAACAGCTCCGCCGCTTCCTTCTCCTGGCAGCAGGTGGGAATGCACATGGCATCGATGAACACGTTGAAGCCCTGCTCCTTGGGCTGATAGAAGGCCAGATCCGGGTTTTCCTCCGCCATGGTCAGATAGTCGCCGGCGTAGTAAGGCGCGATCCAGGCCTCCTCGTTTTCCATGGCGTCAAAAATCTGATCCATGACGTACTGCTGTACAACCGGCTTCTGCTCCGCCAGTTTGTCGGCGCAGGCCTTCAGCTCCGCCTCGTCGGTGGTGTTCACGTCATAGCCCAGCAAATACTCCGCAATGCCAAAGGCGTCCCGGGAGTTGTCGAACATCAGAATCTTTCCGGCGTACTTCTCATTCCACAGCAGCTCCCAGCCGGTGACATCGGCCTCGTCCACGTACTTGGTGTTGTAGATGATGCCCACGGTACCCCAGGTGTAGGGGACGGAATACTTGTTCTCCGGGTCGTAGGAAGTATTTTTGAAGGTGTCGTCGATATACTGGTAGTTGGGGATGTTGTCGAAGTTCAGCTCCTCCAGCATTCCCTCCTGCGCCATCCGGCCGATCATGTAGTCGGAGGGGATGATCACGTCCACGGTGATGCCGCCGTTGCTGAGCTTGGAGTACATGATCTCATTGGAATCGTAGGTGGAATATTTGACGGTGATGTTGGGGTAGGCTTTCTCAAATTCGGCGATGACATCGATGGAATCGTCGTCGCCCTCGGAAATATACTGGCCCCAGTTGTAAACATACAGGGTAATCTGATCTTCACTGCTGCCGCAGCCGGTGAGACCGGCCAGGCAGCTGACGGCAAGCAAGACGGACAAAATAACACAGAACACTTTTTTCATGGCAAAAACTCCTATCAAATCCCAGCACCGCGGCTGGCGGTTTTTTTCTTATCTCCGTACATCTGAATCAGGTTCATGGCGACCATCAAAACGAGGATCAGCAGGAACAGCAATGTGAACATTGCATAGATCTTCGGCTGCAGGGGCTTTTTGGTGTAGGAATAGATTTCCACCGGCAGGGTGACAAAATCCAGCCCGCTGACAAAATAGCTGATGACAAAATCATCCAGACTCATGGTAAAGGCCATGATGGCGCCGGAAACGATGCCGGGCATGATCTCGTGAAGCGTCACCTTGAAGAAGGCCTGGATGGGCGTGCAGCCTAAGTCCATGGCGGCGTCCGTCAGGGAGGCATCCGTCTGGCTCAGCTTGGGCATGACGTTCAGAATCACATAGGGCAGATTGAAGGTGATATGGGCAATCAGCAGCGTCCAGAAGGTCAGGCAGTTGCGCTGCCCGAAAAACCGGGTTCCCACGAAGACGAACAGCAGGGACAGTGAAACGCCGGTGACAATGTCCGGATTCGTCATGGGAATGTTGGTCAGGGTCATGGCGACCTTGCGCAGCCTGGGGTTCAGGCCGTGAATGCCCAGCGCAGCCACCGTGCCGAAGGCCGTGGCGACGAAGCTGGCCAATACAGAAATCAGCAGAGAGTTGCCCAGCAGCTTCAGAAGGCTCCGGTCCTGAAACAGGCGGACGTACTGCCGCAGGGTAAACCCGTCAAACTGGGTGATATCCTTTCCCGTATTGAAGGAGGACACGATGAGCACCACCATGGGGATATACAGGAAAATGAACACCAGAATGGTCAAAACGCGGTTGACTTTTTTCATACCACCACACTGCCTTCCTCATCGCCGCCGCCGAAGCGGTTCATGATGCCGGTGCACACGAACACCAGGATCATCAGCACCAGGCTCAGGGCCGCTCCCAGATTGGGGTTGTTTCCCTGCTTGAACTGGCGCTCGATCACGTCGCCGATGAGCACCGTGTCGGTGCCGCCCAGCTTCTGGGAGATATAGAAGGTGGACACCGCCGGGACAAATACCATGGTCATGCCGGAGAGAATTCCCGGCACGCTGAGAGGCAGAATCACCCGGGCGAACACCTGCACGCCGTTGCAGCCCAGATCCTCCGCCGCCTCGATGAGCCGGCGGTCGATTTTCACAATCACGGCGTACAGCGGCAGAATCATATAGGGCAGATAGTTATACACCATGCCCAGGATCACCGCGCCGGGGGTGCGGATCATCCGGATTCGGCTGAAGCCCAGGGCGGCGAGAATATTGTTGATGATGCCGGTGTCCTGGAGCAGTCCCACCCAAGCCAGGGTGCGAAGCAAAAAGCTCATGCACATGGGCAGCATCACCAGCATGTACAGAAAGCGCTGTGCCGTCGGCCCCCGGTGGGCGATGAAGTAGGCCACAGGATAGCCCAGCAGCAGGCAGAAGAACGCCGACACGATGGAGTACAGCACCGACTGCCCCAGCACGCCCCAGTAGAGATTCAGCTCCTTCAGATTTTTGAAGGTAAATTCTCCGCTGGCCGGGTCGGTAAAGGCGTAGTAGCACACCACGCCCAGGGGAATCAGGGTGAACACCACCATCCAGATCAGGTACGGCGTGCTCAGAAGGACAGACTTATTCCGCTTCATCTGAGGCATCCTCCGTCAGCTCGTCATACTCGGCAGAGTAGGAGCTGTAGTCGCCAAAGAGCCCTGAGTATTCACTCTTGTGCATGATGTGAATGTCTTCCGGATTGAGGCGGATACCGATGGTCGTGCCAACGCCGTGGTAGTCCGTGGTCTGAATCAGCCACTTGAAGCCCTTGAATTCGACAATGATGTCGTAATTGAGGCCCTTGAAGGTGATGCCGGTCACGGTGCCCACCAGGTGGCCCTCATTTGGCGCCACGATGTCGATATCCTCCGGGCGGATGACCACATCCACCGGTTCATTGGGCGCGAAGCCCTTGTCCACGCACTCAAACACGCGTCCGAAGGTCTTCACCCTGTAATCGGACAGCATGACGCCGTCCAGAATGTTGCTTTCGCCGATAAAGTCCGCCACGAAGGCGTTTTTCGGCTCATTATAGATATCCTCCGGTCTGCCGATCTGCTGAATCCGGCCCTTGTCCATGACCACCACGGTATCGGACATGGACAGTGCCTCCTCCTGATCGTGGGTGACATAGATAAAGGTGATGCCGGTAGATCGCTGGATACGCTTCAGTTCGTTCTGCATATCCTTTCGCAATCGCAAATCCAGTGCCGCCAGCGGTTCGTCCAGCAGCAGCACCTTCGGCTGGTTGACCAGTGCCCGGGCGATGGCAACACGCTGCTGCTGACCGCCGGACAGGCTGTCCACGCTGCGGTTCTCGTAGCCCTTCAGGCTGACGATTTCCAGCATTTCGTTGACCCTGCGGTCGATCTCGGCCTTGGGTAGCTTTGCCACCTTCAGGCCGAAGGCGATGTTGTCGTACACATCCAGATGCGGGAACAGGGCGTAGCGCTGGAACACGGTGTTGATCTGCCGCTTATAGGGCGGAAGGTCGTTGATCACCTGACCGTCAAAGGTCACCGTGCCGGATGTGGGCGTGAGAAAGCCGCCGATAATCCGCAGCGTGGTCGTCTTGCCGCAGCCGGATGGACCGAGCAGTGTGAGGAATTCATGGTCATTGAAGTAAAGATTGATGCCGTCGAGAATACGCTCCCCGTCGAACTCCATGGTTAAGTCCTGGAGTCTGATGAGTTCCTTGGACATTATCCTCCCCCGTTTCTTTTCTATATTTTTGCCGAAATACGACAGATACTACTATACCGTAAATTTTTGCAATGTCAATGGATTTTATCCCTTTTTTCCCGCGGCGGCGAGTCGCCGCTGACAATGCGTGGCGGCCAGTGGCCGCCGACAATGCGTGC
>CAMAKJ010000058.1 GCA_945836055.1 uncultured Clostridia bacterium
GCCGCCAGGCGGTGTCTTCTTGATTAAAATGAAATATTTTAATCAAGAAATAGTAGGAAAACGCTGCCATTCCAGGCCGGTGTACCCCACCGATCCGGAATGACAGCGTTTTTGTTTTGTGTTGGCTCAATCGCCCGTATAGGCCATGGGCTGCACCAGGTACTGTTCCCAGAGGTAATTCTCCGGGGATTTTTTCAGGCCATAGGCCTCCCGGATGCCCTGGCAGAGGGTTTTCAGCTTGAACTGCAGGGGCGACGCCAGAAACATTTCCTCATTTCCCGGCGTCATGGCGTATTCCAGAATCCGCGCCCGATCCTCCTTGGGGAAGCTCATGGAATAGGTGTCCACGAAGCTCCGGGTGTCCGGCTGAAGGTATTCGCTGCTGTCCCGCCAGGCGTTGGCGGCGTAGTCATAGTCGTATGTAAAGTCCACGGGGTTCAGCTTATCCCACTGATCCAGGGCTATGCTGTTACCCAGGATGTGGGTTTCCATCACATGGTACAGCTCGTGGTACAGGGCTTTTTCAGAGGTCTCCCCTGCCGCCAGAACGATGTACGCCTCGGTTCCTTCCAGAAACATCACACCCGTCGCCGCATCCAGGCTTCCGGATTCGGCGCTGCCGGTGATGCTCCGCACCAGACAGATGTTCAGCGCGGAAAAATGGGACGCGGTAGCCTCCAGCATTCCCGCCGGGAAATTGGCAAGGCGCTGTTCCAGCCGCTGCAGCTCCTGCCGGAGGACGGGAACCTGATACTCCATTTCAAAGTCGTAATCCCAGGGCTGCACCGCCAGAGCGTCCTCCCAAACCTTCACCTGAACGCCATAGGTCTGACCGATGGTTTCGGCGTAGGACTGACACCGAACCAGGCCGTGGTAGTCCGGCTCCGCCGCTGTGTAGTAGGGGCCGGTGTAGACGGTGGTGTCATGGGCGTCAAATTCCGTTGATTCCACGTCCCAGCGACAGATGGCATCCTGCCCGCCGCTGACGCCGGTGAGCAGCAGGTAAACCCAGCCGTCGGCCGTTTCCGTAACCGCTTCCGGTGTTCCGGCGGGAAGTGTCAGGGCAGCGGCGCGAAGCCCGGTTTCCAGATCGTAGCAGTCCAGCTGCGCCCGGGAATCCTCCGTTACCGAAGCCGTCACCACGGCGTTCCGGGCTTCCAGATAAAACCCCTCCCCGTTCAGCTCCGCCGGGGTCAGCGCCCGGGGCTTCTCCCCGCCGAACAGCATCGTCTGAATACATCCGGTGGGAAAAGCGGCATAATACCCGTCTAATCTTGTGACGAGGGTCAGTTCTTCCCCGCACTCATACAGGAGCCGCCCGTTTTCCGCGGACAGCAGCAGGGTTTCGGCGTTTCCCTCCCCGTCTTCCGCCCGGCACTGCACAACCGTGCCGCCGCAATGCAGGCCGGTGACACTCTGGGATGGGAAGGTCATTTCCTTGATCAGCCGATGGATTCCCGTCTCCAGATCCCAGGCCCGCAGGCCGCTGCCGTCGCAGTAATACAGGGTGTTCCGGTCATCAGAAAGGATGGGCGTACCCAAAAGGCCCTCCGGCGCGGAAATGTGGCTGATCTCCTTCAGCGACGCGTCCAGCACCACAGTCTGCCGGTTCACCGGGTCGAAAAAGCTCAGGCCGCTCCGGGTGACCCGCAGGGACGCTTCCTCCCCGGACAGGGGAAACCCCAGCCGG
The DNA here is from genome assembly GCA_945836055.1 of uncultured Clostridia bacterium. Lineage (GTDB taxonomy): Bacteria > Bacillota > Clostridia > Oscillospirales > Oscillospiraceae > Faecousia. Next base: position 1,691 of record CAMAKJ010000058.1, read on the forward strand.
ACGGATGCCGCGATGCGCAGCTCCTCCCCGGTCAGCCGGGTGACGAGGGTGTTCTCTTCCGTATCCGAAAACACCAGCAGATCCTCTCCCATGGCCATCAAACCGGAAGCACCGGGAATGCTCAGGGGATAGACCCGCAGAGCGCCGTTGTACTGCCGCTCCAAAGCGCTGTCCGGATCGTACAGCCCCGCCGGCGGCGTGACGGCTATGGGCGCCGCCTCCGTCTGGGGCGGCGGAGTTTCCGCCGGGGTCTCCCGGGCGCATCCCGCCAGCAGCAGGCAGAGGATTGTCAGCACAAACAGGCGTCGTTTCATCATTGTCTCCTTGCAAGGGTATAGTCGTCGCCCTGCCGGTAAAAGGGGCAGTGCCGGGAGTGGGCGCTTTCGATGCGGTAAACCTCATCCTCGTCCAGATCCATCAGGCAGACCCAGGCGTCGTACTCCTCATCATAATCATAATACCAGCAGGACTCGCATTCCGTCGAATCCACGGTTATTCCTCCCAGATATGGAATAAAAATTCCCCGTTTTCGTAAATCAGGCAGCTGTGGCTGCCGTCCTTGGGAATGGACACGCTGCCGGGGTTCAGGCAGCGGATGCCGCCGCGCATCTCGTCCAGCTTCACATGGGTGTGCCCGGAGAGAAACACGCTGCCCGCCGGCAGAGGCGGCAGGCTGTCGGGATTCTGATGGTGTCCGTGGGTCAGATACATGGCTACGCCATCCACAAGAATCTGGGCGTAATCCGCCATGCAGGGAAAGGGCAGCACCATCTGATCCACTTCCGCCTCGCAGTTGCCCCGAACCGCCACAATGATGTCCCGGTACTGCGACAGCATGGGAATCACCTGCTTGGGGGCGTACTCCCGGGGCAGGTCGTTCCGGGGGCCGTGGTAGAGTAGGTCGCCCAGAAGCACCAGAGCGTCCGGGCGCTCCGCCTCGATCAGCTCAACCAGCTTCCGGCACCAGTAGGCGGAGCCGTGAATATCGGACGCAATCAGTAATTTCATACGGAACCTCCCAAATCCAGCCTGTCCAAATAGGCCTTCACGTCAAAGGGGCGCAGCTTTTCGTCCTTGCGCAGATACAGCGGATGGTGTGGGTGCCCCTTTTTGGAGACGGCGCCAGCGCAGTACCACTTTGCGCCCCGCTCCTCCCCTGCCAGCAGAAAATCCTCCAGGCACAGGGGAAGATACGCCCGCTTTTCGATGATAGCCCCCCAGGCCGCCCATACCGCCGGATGCTCCGACAGGGACAGCACATACCGGAAGGCCTCCAGATTTTCCCGGTGGAGGAGCGGATTGCAGGTTTTCTCCATATCGTCAGGGGAGGTAGCCCGCTGGGCGTAGACGTTGAACATCAGAAAGCTGTCAAACCCGTTTCCCAGGGCGATGCGCTCCACGGATTTGAGGGTGTTGTCCAGATGATCCGGCTGGGCCGTGGAGGGGTTGATGCCGATGCAGATCAGGGGCTTTTGTCCCCGGGTGCCCAGTATGTAACGGTATTCCGAGTAAAAATTCGGCGCGTAGATCCATTTTGCAATGTCGTATTCTTCGCTTGGGGTGTTGGCGGCTTCCAGCGCCTGCCGGAAAGTGACCAGCTCCAGCTCACGGGTGGTGCCGCTTGGGATGTGTGCCATCAGGTTTCCTCCACGCTGGGGAACCACAGGCTCTTGCTGGGATCGTGAAAATCACAGCTCTGAGGGTCCCGGCCCGTCTGGATGCACCAGGCGGCAAAGGCGGTGTCCAGGAAGGTGTACACGCCGTCCATGGTGGACTGGAGGCTGAGGGTGGTTCCGTCGGTGAGGTACAGCTCCACCACGATGCTGCCGCCCTGCACCGCGTACAGCTTCTGCCCGGTGATCTCTTTATAGACGTGTTCCGCGTCCTTCTTCCCGAACCGGGAGACGAGAAAGCTCTCCCCGTCGTAGAAGATGCCGAAGCTCAGATAGTAAACCGCCAGGCACACGCCCATAGCCAGCACCACGGTGCCGCCGATGATGAGCACCGGCCCGTCACCGACACCCACACATACAGCCAGGATGCCCAGAACGGTGAGCACCACGCCGAACACGCCGAAGCGCTTGTTGGCCCGGACGGCCATGCCGGAGCGGTGCTGGGCCTTGCTGCGAAACAGCCGGGTAAAGCCCTTGTCCACCAGGAAGCACACGCCGAACACGGCGGCGGCAATCAGTAATATCGCAATGAACTGCATATTTTTCTCTCCTTGCAAACGCCGTTATGCCCACAGCACGGTGTCCACGGGGATGTCGTGTTCCTCCGTGTCCAGATGGGGCAGCAGCTGAAAATCGTAGCACAGCGCCAGGGTCGGGTGATTCGGCTCCCTGGACAGGAATTTATCGTAGAACCCGCCGCCGTAGCCGATGCGGTGTCCCTCCCGGTCAAAGGCCAGGCCGGGCATCAGCATTAGCGCCGTCTCATCATCGGCCACCGGTTCGTCCGCGATTGGCTCCGGAATGCCGGCGTAGCCCGGGGCGACCCGGGTCAGATCGTCCAGGTAGATGAATTTCATCTCGTCGCCGTAGCACTTGGGCACCGCCACCCGCTTGCCGTCCCGGAGGGCCTGCTCCAGCATGGGCACGGTGCGCACCTCCTGATTGTAGGGCAGGTAGCCATAGATGGTTTTGGCATTCCGGTAAGCCTCCGACGCGGCAAACAGCGCCGCCAAGCGGGCGCTGCGGGCCTGAATTTCCTCCGCCGTCATGGCGCGCTTTTTCTCCCGAATCCTTCTGCGCAGTTCGGTTTTATCCATTTTTCTCTTCCCCATCCTTTTCTTTCACCGGGCGGAACATCCGGAACCACAGGAAAATCGCAATCTGCCCCGGAATGCCCAGCAAGTACAGCTTCCAGAAATTGTAGCGGAAAATCACCAGCACCGACACATGAATCGCCGCCAGAAACCCCCAGACGATGGCGGAAATCAGAAACCGGTTCCACCGGAAATCGTGCCACGCCGACAGCAGGCTGAGTAGCACAATGGCGTTGGCCGGCACCGCGTAGAAGAACGCCAGATAGCTGCCCCGCTCCGTGACACAGAAGGAGGAAAGAATAACAAAGGCCAGCAGCGCCACAAACCACACCAGCGTTGACGACAGCGCCAGAATCACGTTTTTGTTGGCCTTACGCTTCAGCGCCTTTTCCGAAACCTGGGTCATGGCCTTTTCCAGCGCCCCGGGGTTTCCCGGCAGGGCGTTGGGATCGGCCAGTAAATCCCCCACCGGAACCTGGAACAGCTCCGCCAGCTGCACCAGCGTCATCACGTCCGGCACGGACTCTCCCCGCTCCCATTTGGAGACCGCCTTGTCGGAGTAGTTCAGCTTTTCCGCAAGCCCGGCCTGGGTCAGTCCGTCCCGCTTGCGGTAGGACGCGATATTCGCGCCGATCTGGTGTCTTAAAATCTCGTCGTCCATGGTTCCCCTCCAGAGTGTATTCCCGGTTATTTTATCACAGTCCAAAGGGCATTGCAACAGGAAAACGCCGCTTTCCCTCCCCGGTTTCGGGAAAAAAGAAAACCGGCGTGCCGCATTTCTGCGGCACGCCAGCGTGTTCGTATCAGCCAAAGAACCGGCGGAAGTAATCGTACCAGTCCTCGTAATTGCCCTCGCTGGGCATGGAGGCATCCTCCTGAGGCACCGTTTCGGCGGTCACCTCTTCTTCATGGGGTTTTTCGTCAAAGGTGATGGTCAGGGTCAGTTCCCTGCCGCTGCGAACCACATCCACAGTCACCGTGTCTCCTGCCTTATAATTGCGCAGGGCCCGGGTCAGGTCGGTTCGGCTGCTTATGGCTCTGCCGTCCAGGCCGACGATCAGATCCTTGGGCTGGATGCCCGCCTTGTCGGCGCCGCTGCCCTCCAGAACCTCCACAACATAGGCGCCCTCGGTGGGCAGACCGAACTGGGCGGCGGCATCCTTGTCAATGTCCTTCACCGTAATGCCCATGTATGCGCCGGTGACGTAGCCGTAGTCGATGAGGTCGGAGATAATGCCCATCACATCGTCAATGGGAATGGCGAAGCCGATGCCCTCGATGGACGCGCCGGAGTTGGTGGTTCCGGAATACTTGGCGGTGGTGATGCCGATGACCTCGCCGTACATATTGAACAGCGGCCCGCCGGAGTTACCGGGGTTGATGGCGGCGTCAGTCTGGATCATGCTGATGACGGTATTGTCCGTGGTGACCTCCCGGTTGATGCCGCTGACGTAGCCCACCGTTTCGGTGGCCGTCAGCTTGCCCAGGGGATTGCCGATGGCAACCACCATATCGCCAATGACGAGCTCGCTGCTGCTGCCGACGGTGGCATCGTCCAGGCCCTCCGCGTCAACCTTCAGAACGGCAACGTCGTTGGCGGCATCATAGCCCTTGACTGTGGCGCTGTACTCCTGACCGTCATGGGTGGTAACCGTGATATTCGAAGCGTCCTGCACCACATGGTAGTTCGTCACCACGTAGCCGTCCTCCGTCAGAACAAAGCCGGAGCCGGAGGAGGTGCCCTCCGTGGTCTGGCCGTAGAACGAGCTTTGCACCATGCCGGAAATGGCCACCACGCTGCTGACATTGCTCTGGTACAGCTGTGCCGGGGTCATAGCGTCGCCGTCCATGGCGGGAATGACGCCGGAGCCGCCGGAAGAACCGTCAATCAGCTTCTGAAGCTCTTCCAGCTTCCTGTTAAACTGGCGGGTAGTTTCCGCGCTGCGCTTTTCCCAGGTGCTGTTGACGCAGGCGGCGGTAATCAGGCATCCGCCCGCCACCAGGGCGACCGCCAGGGCGGCGGCGACGATGCCACGCCACAGGGATTTGTGGGATTTATTCTTCTTTTTCGGCTTCTCCGGGGGCTGGGTCTGGGGCTGGTACTGGTATTGGTTCTGCTGGTACTGTCCCGTGACGTAAGGAGAATTGGCGTAGGGGGATTCCTTACGCCCCGTCCCCGTGCCGTGGTACGCACCGGAGTCCGGCTGCGGCGCCTGGGGCGCGGCAGGCTCCGGCTGGGGAGTCTGATGTGTATCGGGTTCCTGGGGTTCGGCCTGCGCCTGGGGTGCTGCCGGCGCCTGGTGATTCTCTTCCGGGTACTCGCTATCTGTAAAGGTGTCCATGGTTGGTTACCTCCCTCTTTTTTCTCAATTTACTGTAGTCTTCACATGTGAAGAATTATGTACCGACTTGTGAAGGATATTTGAATTTTACAATTCTCCGGCACATTCGTCAAGAAAAATTCGCGGCAGCTTTCACTGCCGCGAAAAAAATCACTTTGTGCGGAAGGACTTGCAGTCGGTGCACTGATCCACGGTGGGGTTCGTCTCGTGGGTGCCCACCAGGATGCGGTCCAGGGAGCAGTAGTTCTCGTTCTCGCAGTGGTTGGCGCACTGCTGGACAGTGCACTCGATGCTCTTGTTGGCATGACAGTTCATAAAAAAGCCTCCTTTTCTTGTAGGTTCGCGGATAGTATGCACCACCGGAGCAAAAGTATCCCCGGAAGCTCTTTCCAGCATTGCTTTTCTGATGGAAATGTGGTATGGTTGTGCAAACGAAGTCAAAGGAGAACGCACAATGGCCATCATTGCCCCCTCGATTCTGTCCGCAGACTTTGCCAATCTGGCGCGGGACATCCGGGATATGGAAAAAAACGGCGCCGACTGGGTGCACGTGGACGTTATGGACGGGAATTTCGTTCCCAATATTTCCATCGGCATTCCGGTGGTCAAAGCCCTGCGGCCCGTAACGGGGCTTCCTCTGGACGTGCACCTGATGATCGACCGGCCGATCCGGTATGTGGAGGAATTCGTCAAGGCCGGCGCGGACTGGCTTACCGTCCATCTGGAAGCCGACCTGCCCCAGAACATCCTCGCCTGTCTGGAGAAAATCCGCAGTCTCGGCTGCAAAGCCGCCCTGTCCCTGAAGCCCCAGACCCCGGCGGAAGCGGCAATCCCCTACCTTACCAAATGCGACATGATTCTCGTCATGACCGTGGAGCCGGGCTTCGGCGGGCAGAAATTTATGGCGGACATGATGCCCAAGGTCCGCGCCCTTCGCCAAATGCTGGAGGAATGCAATCCCGCCTGCCTCATTGAGGTGGACGGCGGCGTGGACGGGGAAACCTGCCGCGTCTGCAAGGAGAGCGGCGCCCAGGTGCTGGTGGCAGGCTCCGCCTACTTCAGGGCCGCCGACCGGGCAGCCTTCGTCAAAACCGTACAGGCATAGAACACCGGGCGTCCCGTTTGGAGACGCCCGGTGTTTGATCGTGTCAGCAGTAGAAATCCCGGATTTTCTTGGCGCGGCTGGGATGGCGCAGCTTGCGGATGGCCTTGTTCTCGATCTGGCGAATCCGCTCCCGGGTGACGCCGAAAATCTGACCCACCTCTTCCAGCGTATGGGTACGGCCGTCGTACATGCCGAAGCGCATCCGCAGCACGTCCGCTTCCCGCTCCGTCAGGGTGTCCAGAATCTCCTTCAGGGCTTCGGCCAGCAATGCGTTGGAGGTGGCGTCGGCGGGGCCGGGGGTACGCTCGTCCTCCACGAAGGAGCCGATGGAGGTGTCCTCTTCATCGCCCACGGGGGTGTCCAGGCTCAGGGTGTCGGCGGCGGTGCGGTTGGCCTCGATGATCTTCTCCACGGGCAGGCTCAGCTCCTTGGCGATTTCCTCCACGGTGGGCTCCCGGCCCAGCTCCTGCACCAGCTTGCGGTTGCAGCGGGTGGCCTTGTTGATGACCTCTACCATATGCACCGGAACCCGGATGGTACGGGCCTGATCCGCGATGGCGCGGGTGATGGCCTGCCGGATCCACCAGGTGGCATATGTAGAGAATTTGTTTCCCTTTGTCCAGTCGAATTTGTCTACTGCGCGGATCAGGCCGGTGTTGCCCTCCTGAATCAGATCCAGAATGTGCAGTCCCCGTCCGGAGTACTTCTTGGCGATGGAAACCACCAGCCGGAGGTTGGCCTCAGTGAGCTTGTTTTTGGCCGCCTGGTCACCCTCGGCAACCCGCTTGGCCAGCTCCACCTCTTCCTCGGCGGACAGCAGCTTAATCTGGCCGATTTCCTTCAGATACATGCGCACCGGGTCGTCCAGGCTGTACTCGGCAGCCAGATCCACGGGGTCAACCAGCTCTTCCTCGTCCAGGCCGCTGAGGTCGATATCCACGTCGTCTCCCAGGCTGAGATCGTCATCCCCCAGGTCAAGCTCCAGGTCGGCGGTCACCACCTGAATGTTCATGGCATCCAGCCGGTCGTAAATCTCCTCGATTTTCTCGGGGCTCAGCTGCATTTTTTCCAGCTGGGCGTTTAAGTCGGAGGCGCGGATCATGCCCTCTTTTTTGCCCTGGGCAATCAACGCCTGCAGCGCGGCGTGGACATCATCGGTATTGGGTTTGGGAGTCTTCTTCGGTGTGCTCATGGAAAATCTCCTTTTTTCTATGTAAAAATCGCTAAAACACTCATGCTGTTAAACTATACCCCCTTTTTTCCCGATTGACAAGGGCAATTTTTAAAAATTTTTCTTCCGACAGAGGCAGTTTTCCCCAGGTTTCGGGAAAACATACGGTTTACTTTTTGGCAATCTTTCGGTATAATAGGAAAAATGACGTATTGTGCCCACCCGTGCCCCGGCGCGGTGGGTTCCCGATCCCATGAAAATGAGGTGCAACCCCAATGACCGACCTGTCCCATATCCGCAATTTTTCCATCATCGCCCATATCGACCACGGCAAGTCCACCCTGGCCGACCGGCTGCTGGAGCAGTGCAATGCCATCGACCAGCGCATCCGTGCCGAGCAGATGCTGGACTCCATGGAGCTGGAAAAAGAACGGGGCATCACCATCAAATCCAGCGCCGTCACCCTGAACTATACCGCCCGAGACGGCGAAACCTATATGCTCAATCTCATCGACACCCCGGGCCACGTGGACTTTAATTATGAAGTCTCCCGGAGTCTCGCCGCCTGTGAGGGCGCCGTGCTGGTGGTGGACGCCTCCCAGGGCGTGGAGGCCCAGACCCTGGCCAACACCTACCTCGCCATCGACGCGGGGCTGGAGGTGCTCCCCGTCATCAACAAAATTGACCTTCCCTCCGCCCGCCCCGCCGAGGTCAAGGCAGAGGTGGAGGACATCATCGGCATTCCCGCGGAAGACGCCCCGGAGATTTCCGCGAAAAACGGCATCAACATCCCCGCCGTGCTGGAAATGATCGTCCGGGACGTGCCCGCTCCCAAGGGCGACCGGAGCGCTCCCCTCCAGGCGCTGATTTTTGACAGCCAGTACGATTCCTACCGGGGCGTCATCGTCTACACCCGGATCAAGCAGGGCACGGTCA
>CAMAKJ010000059.1 GCA_945836055.1 uncultured Clostridia bacterium
AGGTCTTTGTTTACACCCCCAAGGGCCGCATCGTCTCCCTGCCCGCCGGCTCCACGCCCATCGACTTCGCCTACGCCATCCATTCCGGCGTGGGCAACGCCATGATCGGCGCGAAGGTCAATAACCGCATCGCAAACATCGACACCACACTGAAAAACGGCGACATCGTGGAGGTGCTCACCTCCAAATCCGCCAAGGGCCCCAGCCGGGACTGGCTGACCATCTGCAAGAGCAACCAGGCGAGAACCAAGATCAAGCAGTGGTTCAAGAAGGAAAAGCGGGAGGAAAACATCGTCCACGGCCGCGCTTCCTTTGAATCCGAAATGAAGCGGGTGGGACTGCCGCTCACCGCCCTTACCGATCCGGAGCTGGAGCCCCAGCTGCTGAAAAAGCTGTCCTTCGACAACTGGGACGATATGTACGCCGCCATCGGCTACGGCGGCCTGACGGCCACAAAGGCGGTGGGCCGCATCCGGGACGATGTTAACAAGGCCCTGAAGCAGCAATCCGCGGAAAAGCTGCCCGTAAGCCCCCTGCGGGTTCGTCCGGACACCGACGCGGTGCTCCAGAACCGTCACGCCGTCAACGGCGTCATTGTGGAGGACATCGAGTCCTGCATGATTAAATTTGCCAAATGCTGCACCCCGGTTCCCGGCGACGCCATTGTGGGCTTCATCACCAAGGGCTTCGGCGTCAGCATCCACCGGGCGGACTGCCCCAACGCCCAGCACCGGGACGATCCCCGCCAGGCTGCCCGCTGGGTGCGGGTGCGCTGGGCGTCCCAGGAGGAGCAGCCCTTTGAAACTACCCTGGAGCTGGACTGCATTACGAGAGACGGTCTGGTTCTGGATGTAGCCACCGTGCTGACCACCGCCCGGGTTCGGGTAAAGGAGCTGAGCGGCAAGGACCTTCCCGGCGGCCGCAGCGCCATCACCATCCGCTTTGAGGTCAAGGACGTGGCGGAGCTGGAATCCATCCGCAAAAAGCTGCTGAGCATCCGGGATGTCACCGGCTCCAAACGGGGACAGAATTAGTACAAAGGCTCCCCTTTCAGGGGAGCTGGCACGGCGCCAGCCGTGACTGAGGGGTATTCCCCGGAGGTTGCCATGGCCAAACCCAGAAACAAAAGCATTACCCCCTTCGCCCGTGAACTGCGTAAAAATATGACGAAAGAAGAACGACACCTTTGGTACGACTTTCTCCGTTATTGTACCCCGCGGTTCCGAAGGCAGGAGGTTATCGGGGACTATATTGCCGATTTTTACTGCCACAAAGCCGGATTGGTCATCGAACTGGATGGCTCCCAGCATATGGATGCCGATAAGGCTGCGTATGATTCCAAAAGAACGGCTTATTTCCATTCCTTACATATTGCCGTAGTCCGATATTACAATACGGATATTTCTCATAACTTTGAGGGCGTTTGCCAGCATATCCTGTATGTATTAAACCAACGGGGGGTTCACCCCTCAGTCACCTTCGGTGACAGCTCCCCTCGAGGGGAGCCTTGAAAGGAGTATACCATGCGCGCTGTGTTAACACGGGTCAACTCCGCCTCCGTCGCCATTGACGGCCAGGTGGTAGGCAAAATTGGGAAGGGCTTTTTGATTCTGCTGGGCGTCGGCCCCAACGATACGGAAAAAGAATGCCGGTATCTGGCGGAAAAAGCCCTGGGCCTGCGGATTTTTACCGATGAAAACGAGAAAATGAACTTGGGGCTGGACGCGGTAAACGGAGAAGTTCTGGTGGTCAGCCAGTTTACCCTCTACGGCAACTGCCGCAAGGGCCGCCGCCCCAGCTTCACCGACGCCGCCAACCCCGAGCTGGGGGAACGGCTGTACGAGCAGTTCCTGGCTGACTGCGCATCTCTGGGGTATCCCCCCCAGCACGGCCGCTTCGGCGCGGACATGCAGGTGGAGTCCGTCAACGACGGCCCTGTGACACTGATTCTGGACACGGACCAGCTGATGGACACACCCAGACGGAAATAACGCCCCCGCATTTATGAGGGGGGGCAAGGCGCAGGCCAGACTTTTCACACAAATGAGGTTACATTATGCTGAACGTTCACACCCTGACCCTGGGTGCTTATCAGACCAACTGCTATATCATCCACGATGACCGCGCCAAAACCTGCTGCGTTATCGACCCCGGGTATAACCCGGAAACGGTACTGGATCAGGTGTACAGCCTGGGCCTGACCGTGGAAGCCGTGCTGCTGACTCACGGGCACTTTGACCATGTGGGCGGCGTGCGGGACATCGCCGCCAAGACCGGGTGCCAGGTCTATCTCTGCGGGGAAGATTTGAGCATGCCGCCCCAGCTGACGGCGGGGCCGCTGTACTATACCAACGCCTACGGCGAGGGAGATCAGCTGCACCTTGCGGGGCTGGACATTTCCGTGATCCACACCCCCGGCCATACCCCCGGCTCTGTGTGCCTGCTCATCGGCGACGCCATGTTCTGCGGGGATACCCTGTTCGCCGGCTCCTGCGGACGCACCGACCTTCCCGGCGGCAGCCATACGGCTATGCTTTCCTCTCTGCACCGCCTTTCCGGCCTGCAGACCAACTATCGGGTTTATCCCGGCCACGGGGAGGATACCACCCTGGCGGAAGAAAAGCGGTACAATCCCTATCTGAGATAACCGAGGTTATTATGAATCTGACACTCATCGGCCACGACGACCGCTATGCCGTGGAGCAGCTGCAGCTTTCCCTGTTTCCGGATTCGGAAGGCGAGGCTGTCTCCACCCTCCACCGGGGGAAAACCTGGCTCACCGCCACGGCGAAAATTACAGTAAACGGTGTCACCGCCCACGCTTCCCGGCGAATCAAAACGGCGGAGGAAACCGTGCGGCTCCGCCGCCGCTGCCTGCAGCAAAGCTATTATCTCGCGGCAAAGCAGCTTCTGCCGGTCACCCCGCCATGGGGCGCCCTTGCCGGGGTGCGCCCAACCAAAATCACCACCAAGCACATGCTGGAGGGCGGCACACCCCAGTCCGCGGACAAGCTGCTGCGGGATGTGTACTATGTCACAGCCGACCGGCGGCGCTTGGCTGTGGAGTGCTCTGCCTCCACCGTCCGGGCGGCGGGGCTGCTTCAGCCCGGGGACGTGTCGCTGTACGTCGGCATTCCCTTCTGCCCTACCCGATGCAGCTATTGCAGCTTCGTTAGCCGCACAATCGGCAAAAAGACGGAGCTGCTGGAGCCGTACCTTCAGGCGCTGGAGCAGGAAATGGCGGTAACGGGCCGGCTTCTGAAGCAGTCGGGCAGAACCGTCCGCACCGTCTACATCGGCGGCGGCACCCCCACCACCCTGTCCGCACCCCAGATGGCACGCCTGCTGGATGGAATTCGTCAGCAGTTTGACCTGTCCCGGTGCATCGAGTTCACCGTGGAGGGCGGCCGACCGGATACCCTGGACCCGGAAAAGCTCCGCACCATCCGCGCCCACGGCGCAGACCGCATGAGCATCAACCCCCAGACCATGCAGGACACGGTGCTTCGCGCCTGCGCCCGCCCCCACAAGGCCGCCGACGTTCTGCGGGCCTATGGAGAAGCGGTGGACGCTGGCTTCCCCGCGGTGAATATGGATTTGATTGCCGGTCTGCCCACGGACACTGTGGAGGGCTTTTGCCGGAGCCTGGACACGGTGGCAGCGCTGAACCCCGCCAACATCACCGTCCACACCCTGGCGCTGAAAAAGGGGGCGGATCTGTTTGAAAAGCGGGAAAACCTGCCCTCCGCGGAAGCGGTCACCGAAATGGTGGCCTACGCGGGAAAAACCCTCCGGAGCTTAGGCTACAAGCCCTACTACCTCTACCGCCAGAAATACATGTCCGGCAGCTTTGAAAATGTGGGCTGGAGCCGGGACAACCTGGACTGCCTGTACAATATTTATATGATGGAAGAGGTGCACACCATCCTCTCCCTGGGCGGCGGAGGTATGAACAAGGTCAACCTCCCTGACGGCACCCTCCGCCGGTTCCACAATCCCAAGTTTCCGGAGCAGTACATCGAGCTGCTCCCAAGCGTTTTGCAGCAGAAGGAAGAACTGTTCGCACTTCTTTGAGAATTGAAAATGGAATGTGCTTATCGGGATAACTCAGCAAAGCGGTAAATTGGGATTTATCGTTCCTTCGGAACGATGGCATTCTGCGAATGCCGGGGAAAACGGATTGCCACACCAGCCTGATGGCTGGTTCGCAATGACATCGTTTTTCGTTTTCTCTCTATTCTATCGCAGCGTCACGCTGCAGCGGTATGTCATTGCGAACCAGTGCGCACACTGGTGTGGCAATCCGTTCCTTGCAATGCGCAGCATTGCGTCGGCCGTAGGGCCGATCCCGTCAGGTGCAAAAATTTCTATTTGTCGGGCAACTGAGTAAAACCGCTTAGCACTTTCAATTACCTCCACGAAAGGAAGGATTTCCCTTGGACACCTTAATTTCCAACGTCACCGCCGTGACCATGAATCCCCGGATGGAGGTGGTCTTCGGCGCTTACATCGGCATCCAGGACGGAAAAATCGTCTCCATTGAGAAAAAGCCCCCCGCCGAAACGCCGAAAACCATTGTGGACGGCACCGGCATGGTGGCGATTCCCGGCCTCATCAACTGCCACACCCACCTGGCGACGGCCAGTCTGCGGTGCTTTACCGACGATCTGGGCAATACCGAGGCCCTGCAGGCGCTGCTGCAGAAGGAAGCCAAAATGGATTCCCGGGGTGCCAAGGCCGCGGCGAGCCTGGCCATTGCCGAGTGCCTGCGTTTCGGCGTCACCTCGGTTTCCGACCTGTACTACTACCCCAACGCCACCGCCGAGGCCGTGGCGGAAGCCGGCATCAAGGCCAATCTGGCGCTGAGCAGCTACCGGCTCATTGACGAAAGCGAGGACTTCGACTTTGAGACCGACGAGCAGTGCCGGGAGCTGGTGAAGGTCGCGGAAAAATGGCATGGCTACGATCATGGCCGCATCAAAGTCGACGCCGGCATCCACGCGGAATACATCAGTAACTTTAAGCTCTGGGAGGGCCTGGTGGGCTACGCCACGGAAAAGAACCTGGGCATGCAGCTGCACCTGGCGGAAACCCAAAGCGAGGTGGATTCCTGCCTGGACCGCACCGGCATGAACCCCGGGGAGCTTCTCAACTGCCACAATTTCTTCACCCGCCCCACCACCGCGGCGGGCTGCACATATTTGACCCCGGAAGAGCGTAAACTGCTGGGGAAGAAAGGTGTTTCCGCCGTGGCGACGCCCGTCTGCGCCTATAAAAACGGACAGCCTGCCACACCCATTCTGGAATCCGTCAAAGCGGGGATGAACGTGGCTCTCGGCACCGGCGGCGTAATTGAGTGCGGCAATCTGGACATGTTCGAGGTCATGCGCTTTGCCGCCATGGACGCCCGGAAGGAAAGCGGCAATCCCGCCGCCCTGCCCTCCCCCGCCGCGCTGATGATGGCCACCGTCTCCGGCGCCCAGGCCCAGGGCCGGGCGAAGGAATGCGGGATGCTTCAGGTGGGCATGGACGCGGACATCGCGCTGGTGGATTTCTCCGCCCCCCATCTGATTCCCTGCCACAACGTGCTGAACGGCCTTGTGTGGTCCGCCAAGGGCGGCGACGTGGCCATGACCATGGTGCGGGGCAAAATCCTCTACCAAAACGGCGTTTTCCCCACCATCGACCTGAAGAAGGTGGTGGAAGAGCTGACCACCTACGCCATCCCGAAGCTGTTTGAAGAGACTAAATAAAGGTCTCCCCCGTGGCTGACTACCCTGCGAATTCACTGAAACAGAGCTCACCGCACGGCATGGGCAAGCCCCCGCCCTACGCTGAAACCAGCGCATAATAAAACACCAAATATCCCGTATCTTCTATCTCGTATCTTCTATCTCGTACCCTCCCCCGTGTTTCCCCGCAGAAAGGATGAAACCATGTCTGACACCCAAAAAAAGCAGAATTTTCTACAGGGCACCGCGCTTCTGGCGATGGCCACCGCCATTGTCAAGGTCATCGGCGCGCTGTATAAAATCCCCCTCAACGCCATCATCGGCGAGCAGGGCTTCGGCTATTTCAACACGGCCTACGATATTTACAACGTCCTTCTGATGATCTCCACCGCCGGACTGCCCGTGGCCATGAGCCGGATGATCTCCCAGGCCAGCTCCCTGGGGCACTATAACCAGGTGCGCCGGATCTATCACACCGCCCGGGGCATTTTCCTGGCGCTGGGCATTGCGGGCAGCTTCCTGATGACGGTGTTCTGCCGCCAGCTGGCCGCGTTCCAGAACCAGCCCGACGCCTGGGCGGCCATCGGCTGCCTGGGGCCCTGCGTGCTGCTGATCTGCGTTATGAGCACCTACCGGGGCTTCTTCCAGGGACAGGGAAACATGCTGCCAACCTCCATCTCCCAGGTGCTGGAGGCTGTTGTCAAGCTGATTGTGGGCATGGCGGCGGCGCTGGCGCTGCTGCGGATGACAAAAAGCATTCCCCTGGCGGCCGGCGGCGCGATTCTGGGCGTCACGGCAAGCTGCCTGGTGTCCGCCATTTATCTGTTCAGCCGCTTCCGGAAGAGCTACGCGGTTCTGCCCCAAACGGGGGAAACGCCCCGCTCCTACCGGGATACCGCCCGGGGCCTGCTGATCATTGCCATTCCCATCACCTTCGGTTCTGCGGCGCTGCAGCTGATGACCATGCTGGAAACCAAGATCTACATGGGTCAGCTTCTGAATCTGGGCTACACCCAGTCCGCCGCCGATATCATGCGGGGTGTCTACGGCATGTGCCTGACCATCTTCAACATGCCCTGCGCCTTCATCACCCCCATCACCATCAGCATCATTCCCGCCATCACCTCTCACCTGACGCTGTGCGGCAACGACGAAGCCAAGGCCACGGAGGAATCCGCCATCCGGGTCACTGGCCTGATCGCCATGCCCTGTGCTTTCGGCCTTGCGCTGCTGGCGGAACCCATTACCGCCCTGCTGGGCGGCTATTCCGGAGCCAATCTCGCCATGGCCACACGGCTCATGACCGTGCTGGGCTTTACCATCATTTTCAACTCCCTGGTTCTGGTCTCCACCGCCATTATGCAGGCTCACGGCCATGCCGGACGTCCGGTCATCAATATGCTCGTCGGCGGTGTTGTGAATCTGATCGCGGTGTATGTGCTGACGGGAGTGCCCTCCGTCAACATCCTGGGCACACCCATTGGTCTGCTGATGGGCTATGTTGTCATCAGCATTCTGAATATCGTCTCCATGCGGCGGCTGCTGCCCCAGCCGCCGGCAGTGCTTCCCAATCTCGTCCGCGCCCTTTTCGCGGCTGCCATTATGGGAATCCTGGCATGGGGCGCGCTCTGGGTGCTGAAGTACGCCGGGGTTACAAGCCGGCTGATCCTGTGTGCGCTGCCGGTCATGGTGGGCGTGGTCAGCTACTGCATTGCCGCCGTAAAGCTCAGGGCCATCACCCACGAGGACTGCCTGCTTTTGCCCAAGGGCGCGAAAATCGCAAAAATTCTGAAACTGTAGGGAAAAAGCGTATTGCTTTTTGGGAAGAATTATGTTAATCTAGTAACCGGATTTTTCAACGATTTTCCATTAGAAAAGAGGATAAAAATATGAATAAAACCGAACTGATTTCCGCCGTTTCCGAAAGTGCCGGACTGACGAAGAAGGATACCGAGCGGGTGCTGAACGCCCTGGTGGATACCGTCACCGCCGCGCTGGTGAAGGGCGACAAAGTGCAGATTTCCGGCTTCGGCGCCTTTGAGACCAAGGTGCGCAAAGCCCGGATCGGCCGCAACCCCCACACCAGGCAGGCCGTGGAAATTCCCGAAACCCGGGTTCCCGCCTTCAAGCCCAGCAAGGCCCTGAAGGACACCGTTGGGGAATAAGCCATGCGTCTGGACAAATTCCTGAAGGTTTCCCGCCTGATCAAGCGCCGCACGGTTGCCAACGAGGCCTGCGACAACGGGCGCGTCAGCGTCAACGGCCGGGTGGTAAAGGCAGGATACGAGGTAAAGGTCGGCGACAGAATTGAGATTTCCATGGGTGCCCGGACGGTAGCCGTGGAGGTATTACAGGTGGCGGAAGCCGTCCGCAAGGACGACGCCTCCGCCATGTACAAAGAGGTGTGACAAAACGCCATGGAGCGACAGCTCCATGGCGTTTTTGCAAGGGTACCCCCGGCGGCCACTGGCCGCCCCGCCATTTTCAGCGGCGACTCGCCGCCTTTCCATGCGCCTGTTCGCTCCACTCCCCCAGCAGCTCGGCCAGCAGGATGCATTCCCTCCGGCTTAACTCCGCAAGGTGTTGGAAAACCATACTAAATTCCCCGTCCATCGTCCGGGCAGTGTACTCCGCCGCGGCCCGGCGGGCACAGTGGTACCGCTTTTCCAGCGCTTTGGGCATCGGCTCCCCGGGAGCGGATATCCGGGCGGGTTTTCCCACACCGCTGCCGGACAGCCGCCCGATGCCTCTGAGACAGGCGATGGCTTCCATCCGGGAATCGTACAGCTTCCGGAGCTTTTCCCGCTGCTTTTCCGCGGAGCTCCCTTCCAGCTTCCGGTAAACCGCCGCAGCCTCCAGTGTGTCCAGCTCCAGCGCCCGCAGATCACCCCTGGGCGGCTCCGCCTGCCCCAGAACCCGCTGCCAGACCTGCTGCTCTGTCCTCCGATCCATAGTCCACCTCCCAGCGTTATGCTTCACTATCAGTATAGCCGTTCCTCCGGAGAAATTGACAAAAAAGTTTTGGGAAGGGACTTCCTTTTTTC
The DNA here is from genome assembly GCA_945836055.1 of uncultured Clostridia bacterium. Lineage (GTDB taxonomy): Bacteria > Bacillota > Clostridia > Oscillospirales > Oscillospiraceae > Faecousia. Next base: position 8,777 of record CAMAKJ010000059.1, read on the forward strand.
GTTCATATGTGCTATAATTGTTTTCGTACAACCATCCCCCGCCTGAATTTCCCCAAGGAGGAGCGCTTATGCCCAGAACCAGCAACAAAGCCCAGATGATTATGGATTATGTAAACCAGTTTATCCAGGAGAACGGCTATTCCCCCTCCGTCCGGGAAATCGGCGAGGCGGTGGGTCTGCGTTCGACGGCTTCCGTCAGCTACCATTTGCAGGCCCTCCAGGAGAAGGGGCTGCTGCAGTCCGCCGGCGTCAAGGGGCGCAAGCGGGCGCTGGTCACCGGTGTGCGTCCGGGACAGATTCCCGTTGTAGGCGTGGTCACCGCCGGCGTGCCCATTCTGGCGGTGGAGAATCAGGAGGGCACCATGCCCTGGAACGACCCCGGCTGCTTTGCGCTGCGGGTTCGGGGCGACAGCATGATCAACGCCGGAATCCTGAGCGGCGACAAGGTGGTGGTTCGCCCCCAGCAGACCGCCGACGACGGGCAGATCGTGGTGGCACGGATTGAGGACGAGGCCACGGTGAAGCGTCTGCGCCGCCGGAACGGCCAGGTCTGGCTCATGCCGGAAAACGATAACTACGACCCCATCGACGGCACCTACGCGGAAATCATCGGCATCGTCAAGGCCGTGGTGCGGGAGTATTGAGGACAGACAGGATAAGCGGGCTCCGTCAGACGGAACCCGCTTTGCTTTATTTCATGAATCTGTCGATGGCCTGGCACAAATCCTCAATGGCCTCCTCGTCCCCGGCGGCAACCGCGTCCACCATGCAGTGGCGCATGTGATCCTTCAGAATCACCTTACCGGTGTTGTCCAGCGCGGAACGCACCGCTGCCAGCTGGATGAGCACCTCGGAGCAGTCGCATCCGTCTTCCACCATCCGCTTCACCTTTTCCAGGTGTCCGATGGCCCGGGAGAGCCGGTTGACGACGGCTTTCTGATTTTCGTGGACGTGGCCGTGGCTGTGGGGGATGCCGTGGGCATGGAGATAGGCGTGGTTGTGTTCCGGCTCAGGCTGATCTGGCATGGTGTCACCTTCTTTTCCTCTTTAGCACATTATACCCGCTTCTGACCGATTTCGCAAGCCCTCCCGGGGGATATT
>CAMAKJ010000060.1 GCA_945836055.1 uncultured Clostridia bacterium
GCGCAGCATTGCGTCGGCCGTAGGCCGATCACGTTAGGTGCACAAATTGCAATTTGCTGGTGTGCTGAGTTAAGCCGATATGCATACTCAGTATTATATACCACTTTCCCCAAAATAGGAAGTCAGTACACAAAAAATTCAGAGTTTTTTGGTTGTCATTTTCCCATGTTTGCGGTAGAATGGAAGCTGGATTTGTGCGGAGCAGGAGGACTGGCGCCATGGCATGGCTGGAAATGACCGTAAATACCACCCCGGAGAACATCGACTCCGTGGTGAACGCCCTCACCGCCCGGGGATTTTCCGATCTGGTCATTGAGGATCAGACGGAATTTGAGACCTTTCTGGACGAGAACCGGGCCTACTGGGACTATATCGACGAAAATCTTCAAAAGCAGCTGCAGGGACTTTCCCGGATCAAGCTGTACCTGGAGGACACCAACGATGCTGGGCGGCAGCGTCTGGAAGGGGCGGTGCGGGAGCTGGGGCTGACCATGACTGCCGCGCCCCTGCCGGAAACCGACTGGGAGGAGAGCTGGAAGCAGAATTACCCGCCCCAGGAGGTGGGAAATTCTCTGGTTGTGGTGCCCTACTGGCTGGCGGATGAGCCTTGCGACCGGAAAAAGGTCATTCTCGACCCCGGCCTCACCTTCGGCACCGGGGCCCACCCCTCCACCCAGATGGTGATGGAAACCATGGAGGAGCTCGTAAGGCCCGGCTTTTCCTGCCTGGACCTGGGCAGCGGCAGCGGAATTCTCTCCATTACCGCCCTGCGTCTGGGGGCGGAAGCTGCCGTGGGCATCGACATCGACCCCAAGGCGGAGGACATCGCCCGGGAAAACGCTGCCTATAACGGCTTTTCTTCCCCGGCCTTTACCGCCCTCACCGGCAACGTCACCGGGGACGCCTCCCTCATGAACGCCCTGGCGGAAAAACACTACGATCTGGTGCTGGTGAACATCGTGGCGGACGTGATTATCGGTCTGGCCCCGGTGCTGCCCCGGTTTTTGTCCGAAAGCAGCACGCTGATCTGCTCCGGTATTCTGGATACCCGGCTGGAGGACGTGCTGTCCGCCCTGGCATCCGCCGGTCTTACCGTCACCGGCGTAAAAGCAAAGCAGGACTGGCGCTGCGTCACAGCCAGATTGTAAAAGGAGACGAATATGAGTATTCCCTATCGTACCCGGCGGAGACTGAACCGGCTGGGCATTGTGCTGATGATTTTGCTGCTGGTGGGCACCATCGCCTGGCTGTGCTGGGTTGTGTGGCTGGAGCGGTATGTGGTCTACACCGCCGACGGCGCGAGCCTGGACTTTGAGCAGTCCGCCCAGGATATCTCCGGCGAGGTGGCCGCACCCCCGGTGGCCCAGCAGAATATTTCCATCTATTATAATGAAGGCAGCGACGCCCTGGACACCGGCAACGAGCTGACCCAGCTCAGCGGCTACTACATTTCCAGCAATATGCTGCAAACCGATATCAACGGCGTGCTGGACAAAATCGAGCGGCTCCCCGCGGGAACCCCCATTATGATCGACATGAAGGGCCCCTACGGCTCCTTCTTCTATCCCTCTCACCTGGACGACGCCATCCACTCCGCATCCACCGATGTGGACGCCGTGGGCGCGCTGGTGGACACGCTGAAAAACAAGAAATTCTACACCATTGCCCGGGTCTGCTCCCTGCGTGACTGGAATTTCGGCAACAACCACGTCACCTCGGGTCTTTACATGCTCTCCCGGGCGGGCCTGTGGCTGGATTCCGAGGGCTATTTCTGGCTGGACCCCACCAACGCCACCACCACCACCTGGATTACCTCCGTGGTGCTGGAGCTGAAGGAAATGGGCTTTGACGAGGTGCTGCTGGCAGACTTCCGCTTCCCCGATTCCGATCAGTACATCTTTAACGGCGACAAGGACGCGGCGCTTCAGGAGGCGGCCACCAAGCTGATGAACGCCTGCGGCGGCAGCAGCTTCACCCTGTCCTTCGGCGTGGACAATCCGGCGTTCCAGCTGCCCGAGGGACGCAGCCGACTGTATCTGGAAAACGTGGATGCCGCCAGCGTGGAGGCCAAGGCAGCTCAGGTGACGGTGGAGGACCCCAAGGTGCAGCTGGTATTCCTGGCCGCCACCAACGACACCCGTTTCGACAGCTACAGCGTTATCCGTTCCCTGAACGCGGCGGAGGTGCTGGAAGCCCAGAAGGCGGAAGCAGCAAATTAAGGCAACACCGCAGATGCCTTAACCCCGTCGCGCAAAACGCCGCCGCCCGTCCTCCGCTATTGCCCGGCACCCCCTCCCGGAGGGCAATGACATCAGCTTCAGCGTTCCGCTGAAGGGCGGGGAGTCGGCTTTTTCCTCACTTTGCGGCGAAATTCCTTTGACAATTCCAAAATCCGTGATACGATACACAGAAATGTGAGGAGCCTGCCTATGGAAATCTCGTATACTGCCTTTGATCTGCTGTTCTACCTGCTGCTCTATTCCTTCCTGGGATGGTGCATTCAGGTCGGCTGTGAAGCGATCAACAATAAGCACTTTGTCAACGAGGGCTTTTTGAACCTGCCGCTGAATATGCCCTGCGGCATTTCCGCCGCCCTCCTGCTGCCGGTACTGGACACCCTGACCCACAGAACCGTGCTGCAGTATCTCATGACCCTTATCGTCTACATTCTGGTCCGGAGCCTGACGGATCAGTTCGTCCGGGGCGTCAGCCGAAAGGCCGTCGCCCCCGCGCCCAGAGGCAAGCGCGGCTTTGCCCTGGACGCGGTTGCGGCGACGGTCATGCTGGTGACCTATCTTGTGGTTCACCCCGTGATCATGGGGCTGGTGTACCTGATGCCGGTGTGGCTGGAGCGGACGCTGGTCATCACGGCAGGAACGCTGACGGCGGCGGACTTTATCGGCGTGCTCCGGGCTCTGCGCACCAAGGCCGCTTCCCGGCTGGGCACCGCAGGAAAGGAAACCACCCAGCGCCTGGCCGACCGGATTGTCAATACCATCTGGCGCCGTTTACAGAAAGCCTACCCGGGGCTTGACGCCGCCGAGGTGCCGGGGCCGGAGCGGTATGTATTTGCCAAGGGTATCTGCTTTGACAAGCTGGTGTGGGTGTTCCTGGTGTCCTCTTTTTTGGGGGCTCTGATTGAAATGGCCTTCTGCCGGGTGACGGCGGGACGATGGATGAGCCGCTCCAGCGTGCTCTATGGGGCGTTCAGCTTCGTGTGGGGCTTTGGCGCGGTGGTGCTTACCGTCACGCTGCAGCGTGTGGCGGATAAGCCGGACCGGAGAATTTTTCTGGCAGGCTTCGTCATCGGCGGCGCTTACGAGTATCTTTGCAGTGTGTTCACCGAGCTGGTGTTCGGCACGGTGTTCTGGGATTACAGCGAAATGCCCCTGAACATCGGCGGACGCACCAACGTGCTGTACTGTATCTTCTGGGGACTGCTGGCGGTGGTGTGGATCAAGGTGCTCTACCCGCCCATGGACAAGGGCATCGAGAAGCTGCCGCCCCTAGTCGGCAAGGTAGCCACCTGGGTGGTGGTGTTCTTCCTGGTGTTTGACGGCGTGCTCACCGCCGCCGCCATGGCCCGCTATACCCAGCGGCAGGAGAATCCCGCGCCCGGCAACGTGATCGATACCTTCCTGGACACAACCTATGACGACGCGTGGATGGAAAACCGCTGGCCGAACATGGTCGTCAGGTCGGAAAACGGGTAAAAGCGGCGGCTTTCGTCAAATTTCATAAAACTGTCCGCGCCACGCGTACGAAATTCCGTTACAGAACTTCACAGGAACTTAATATTTCCTCCCTTTAATCGTTAATAATTTATCGGTATAATAAGGCCATACAAAACAACAACAGCCCCGCCGGACGGCACATGGGGCGATATATAAATCTGCTACCACTCTTCATCTTTTTCATTTTTCCTCTCCTCTTTTCTTGTTGCAAAATCCGCGGCGATGAGCCGCGGATTTTGCATTTTCCGGCCGGCGGGAGGGAAATCCCATCAGCACGAGTATTTTTAATCAATTTTTAAGAAAGCGGAACGGGTTTCCGTTGCAAATCGGGATATTCTATGGTACAATGGAGAAAATCCGTGATAAGGTGATGGAATGCTTTCCCGGTATTTGTTGATTTTTTTCGTTTCCATGGTGCCGCTCATTGAGCTTCGGGGCGGCATTGTGATGGCAGTGGGCATGGGGCTGGATTATGTTACGTCCCTGGCGGTGTGCGTGGTCGCCAATATGCTGCCCGTGCCCCTGATCTACTTTTTTGCCCGGAAGGTGCTCCACTGGGGCGCTGATAAAAAATACATCGGCAAGTTCTTTTCCTACTGTCTGGAAAAGGGCGAGCGCGGCGGCCACAAGCTGACGGCCAAGGCCGGGCGGGGCGGGCTGTTTGTGGCACTGATGCTGTTTGTGGGCATCCCCATTCCCGGTACCGGCGCGTGGACGGGCACCCTGGCGGCGAGCTTCCTGGACATGGGCATCAAATCCACCGCCCTGGCTGTCTCCCTGGGGGTTATTATGGCAGGAATCATCATGGGAGCCGCCAGTATGGCGGGCATCCATGTTTTTGGTCTGTAAGGAGGAAACACATATGTCTGATTGTCTGTTCTGCAAAATCATCGCGGGGGAAATCCCCTCCGCCAAGGTCTATGAGGACGAGCTGGTCTATGCCTTCCGGGACATCAACCCCCAGGCGCCGACCCACGTTCTGGTGGTGCCCAAAACCCACATTTCCGACTGCAACGCCGTCAACGAAGAAAACAGCGCCGTTGTCGCCCACATTTTTGAGGTCATCCCCAAAATCGCGGTGGCGGAGGGTCTGACGGGGGGCTACCGTGTGGTCAGCAACTGCGGCGCCGACGCCGGCCAGACCGTGCAGCACCTCCACTTCCACATCCTGGGCGGAAAAACCCTGGCGCTGGAAATGGCATAACGGTGCAGGCGCGATGTTGAAGATACAGAGATACCAATGAGATACGAGATACAGAGATAGGAGATACAAGATATAGCCATTCGGGATACGGGAATTGCAGGAGAGAGTGAAGATTGAAGAGTGTAGAGTGGAGATAAAGGAAAACGGGAATCTGTGCAGCTGATTATGGAAATAAGAGGTTGTATTTTTAACAATGCCCCTTTTCGTGCATCTTCACTCTCCACTCTGCAATCTCAGGAATATCTCCTATCTTGTATCTCAGTATCTTCTATCTCCACTTGACTTCTGCCCGTTTTTTGCTATACTATTGTCGGATCGCAAAACAAATAAGTCTTCGGGGGGCCGGACGGATTCGGCTGAGATTGGGCGAAAGCGCCCTGACCCGTGAACCTGATACGGTTAATACCGTCGGAGGGAAAGATGCATTGATGGGATACATCCGTATCGCATTGCACCTGGACGGTTTGCAATGCGATACTTATTTTTTTGGAGGTTCCCAAAATGCAAACCAAAACCAAAAGACTGACCGAGAGCGCCATGCTGCTGGCGCTGGCAATCGTGCTGGAGCTGGTGTCCAAGGCGTTCATCCCCGAGATGCCCTTCGGCGGCCAGGTGACGCTGGTGGCAATGCTGCCCGTGGTGCTGATTTCCTACCGCCACGGCGTGAAGTGGGGCTTTGTTGCCGGCCTTTGCTACGCCCTGCTGGAAATGGCTCTGGGCGCAAAGACCGTTGCCGCCGCCTTCCAACCCGGCTATTTCGGCGACAATGCCATGATCTTCAACGCCATTCTCATGTGCCTGCTGGACTATCTGGTAGCCTACACCATGATGGGCCTGGGCGGTATCTTCCGCAACAAAATCAGAAATCCCGGCGTTTCCCTGATGTGCGGCTCCCTGGTGGCTCTGGGTGCCCGGTATGTGGCCCACATTCTGTCCGGCTATATTCTGTTCTCCGGCTGGGCGGAGTGGTTCTTCACCCAGGACGGCTTCCCCGCCTGGGGCGCAAGCCTGGTGCAGTCCCTGAGCCCCAACATGCTGGGCCTGGTGTACTCCATTGTGTACAACGGCTTCTACATGATCCCCGAGCTCATTCTCACCGCCATTGCCTCCCTGCTGATCGCCCGGATTCCCAAGATCGTCACCAAGGTCAGCTGATTTTCCGACGAATTCCGAATACCGGCCGGCCCTTTACCGGGGCTGGCCGGTATTTCTTTTCTGCTGATCGGGTTCAGCCGGCAAGCAGCCGGGCTGGAATGCTGAATGCAAAATGCAGAATTGAGGTATTTCCTTCGGAAATGATTTTGAAATTTGTGAATATCGGCTTAACGCAACTGTTAGGGAAGCTCTGATTAAATCGGCAAGAGCTGACGGCAGAAGATTTTGACTTAGCCGAAAGTTCTAAAAACGAGGGAATACTGTATGTATTTCCCGTTTTGAGAACTGATCGGATAAGGCAAAAGATTCGCCGCTCAGCCGCAGACGATTTATTCAGAGTTTCCTTAGGATAAATTTCAATTTGTGCACCTAACGTGATCGGCCTACGGCCGACGCAATGCTGCGCATTGCAAGGAACGGATTGCCACACCAGTGCGCGCACTGGCACGAGATTTGTCAAGGATATTTTTCACTGATGTGCTATTTTTGCAGAATATTTGGAATAAAAGGGTGAGCGACGGCATAAACGACGCTCACCATTTTTGTGTCTTTGCAGCAGAATCCGCACAGCTTGAAACTTACAGAATATAACAGTATTCGGCTGTTCCGGTTTAGGCCCGTAAGCTTCCCGGATACTCTGCAGGCTGAGATGCGCCTGACCCTGCTTGTTATTGAAGGGGCAGTTCCCTGCGATGTCAAACCTGCTTTTTCGTTTACCCCATCATCGATTGTAACATAAAGAATTTGGTTGTGCTTTACAAATTCAAATTAGCACTCATTCCAAACCGAAGTCATCTCCATACATTTTTTACTTTGCGTAAGTATATTGCGTATACTCCCGCTATAAGTATGATAAAAACAGCTGCTCCATAGTTCCAATATGTTTCCGCTTGCTCCGATATATTATAATCGAAAACTTTGATGTAAGATTTACGATGCTATGAGTGACAATACAAGGAATAAGACTTCCGCTTTTTTAGAAGCACATAACAAATGCAAATCCGATTGCGATTGCATATCCCATCTGAAGAACAGTATCCACACTGCCATGGCCTGTAAGCAGGTTTACAATATGTCCCACTCCGAATGTCACAGCAGATATGGCTTCCAGCTTCCGGGTGTGCTGTTCGATCAACTGATCGGAAACGCCCAGACCTTCCAACAGTACGACTTTCATTTTTGATGTTCCTCCTGAATCTGATTTAAATTTGAAATTGGGTTTCCCCAAGAATCTTCTTTTTTCGGAAAATGTAATAAAGAATACCCACTAGATCCGCCAGGCCCCAGCCGATGGGCACCGACCACCAGATTCCGACCACGCCCACCGGCCCTGAAAGGAGGTAGGCCAGTGCCACCCGGGTGCCCAGGGATATGATGGTGAGAACGACGGACATCCCCGGCTTTCCCAGCGCCCGATACAGGCCGTACAGCAGGAACAGGCAGCCGATCCCACAGTAAAACGCGCCTTCAATGCGCAGATAGCGGACGCCCTCCGCAATGATCTCCGCTTCCCCGGCTTCCACGAACAGTGCCATCAGCGCTTGGGCAAAGGCGCACACCAGCCCGGATACAACAACGCAGAATAACACGGAGACGAGAACCGCACTCTTCAGTCCGGCACGGATGCGGGCCTCTTTTTTTGCGCCGTAATTCTGGGCGATAAAGGTGGAAAAGGCGTTGCCGAAATCCTGCACAGGCATATAGGCAAAGGCATCGATCTTTACCGCTGCCGCGAATGCAGCCATAACCGTGGGACCGAAGCTGTTGACCAGTCCCTGCACCATCAGAATCCCGAGGTTCATCACAGACTGCTGCACGCAGGTCAGAATGGAAAACCCGGTAATTTCCCGGACGCTGGCCCACCGAACGCGGCAGCCTCTGTAAATGGCACGGAGTTCCGGACAGCGCAGCAGGGCATAGACCGCGATCCCGATGCCGGAGACATACTGGGCGATTACTGTGGCCTCTGCTGCTCCGGTCACACCCCGTTTCAGCCCCAGCACGAACCACAGATCCAGAACGATGTTCAGCAGGGCTGAAACTGCAAGAAAAACCAGCGGCACCAGGGAATTGCCTACTGCCCGCAGAAAGAAAGCAAAATAATTGTACGTAAATGTGGCGGCAATGCCGCAGAAAATGACTTTCAGGTAATTCCGCATGAGATCCCATACCACGTCCGGAACCTGAAGAAAAAAGCGGATGGAATTGAGACAGCCAAAGGCAAGGCCGTTCAGCAGAAGCGTTACCACCGCAATCAGCAAGAAGGAGGCCCGGATACTTTCCTGCAGGCCATCCTCGTCCCGTTGCCCAAATCGAATGGAGAACAGTGCGCCGCTGCCCATGCAAAGCCCCAGCAAAATGGAGGTCAGAAAGGTCATCAGCGTAAAGGACGAACCCACAGCAGCCAGAGCGTTTTTGCCCAGAAACTGTCCCACGATCAATGTGTCCGCAATATTATAGCATTGCTGCAGCAGATTACCCAGAATCATTGGAACCGCGAAACGCAGCATGGAGCCCATGACCGGCCCTTGGGTCAGGTCTTTTTTCATTTACAATCCTCCAAAAAGAAAGAAAAAACTTACGTTTCGCAATCATTATAGCAATGCTATTTTCTAAAGTCAATCTGTTGTTTACTTTTTGCAGGAAAGATGGTATGATAATGGAGAATTTCTGTCTAAGGGAGGAGCAGTGCCATGTTTCTGGAAGGACTGGACGCGCTGGATCAGAAAATTGTCCGGCTGCTGATTGAAAACGCCCGTATCTCTTATTCCGACATTGGGGAGAAAATAGGAATCTCCCGGGTGGCGGTGAAAGCCCGCATTCAGGCAATGGAGGAACGGGGCATTATTGAGGAATACACAACCATCATCAATCCCCAGAAGATCAGCGTCGCGGTATCCTGCTATTTTGAGATCGAGACTCTGCCGGATACCCTTGGGCGGGTTACAGAGATACTGGAGCAGGACGAGACCATCACCCAAATCTACCGGGTGACAGGGAAAAACAAGCTCCACGTCCATGCGGTAGCTGCCTCCAGCGAGGAGATGGAAAAATTGATCCGGGAGGTCATTGATCCGCTGCCCGGCGTTGTGAGCTGCGATTGCAACATCATCCTGTCCCGGATCAAGGATATCAAGGGTCTGCGACTGTAAAATGGATTCGTGTCCGCGGTAAGGGATGCGCAGTCCCCAATATCAACAATCGTTTGGCAAACGTCCCCATGTCAGTAAAAGCGTACTGACATGGGGACGCTGAATTGTGTTTTATTCAAAGTGATATTTGCCGCTGCCGACCTGTTTTACGGTGCCGTCAGGCAGAACGATTTCAGCAATGGTGTTGCAGGGAATCTCTACATCCATGGTGATGCTGCTGTTCGTCTTCCTCCAGCAACAGGAGATTTTGCCCTGTTCCCCCAGATAGCTGCGCTCCGCATGGGTTACAGGCATATCAAAGTCAGGCGCGATCCGAACTTTGGTAAAACCGGGGGCTGTATCCTGAATACCGGTAATGTGCTTGAACATCCATTCTGCCACGCAGCCGAAGCTGTAGTGGTTCATGGAGAGGGTGCCGTAGCTGCCGTCTTCCTGAATACCGAACCAGCTTTCCCAAATGGTAGCAGCACCGTGATCCACCTCAAACAGCCAGGAGGGACACTTGTCCTGCCACAGCAGTTTGCGGGCTATATCCTGCCTGCCGATTTTG
>CAMAKJ010000061.1 GCA_945836055.1 uncultured Clostridia bacterium
CCGACGGTTACTTCTACTCCCGTCTGGCCAACCCCACCTGCGACGCCGTCGCCGCCAAAATCTGCGCCCTGGAGGGCGGCACCGCCGCCATGCTCACCGGCTCCGGTCAGGCGGCGAATTTCCTCGCTGTATTCAATATCGCCGGCTGCGGCGACCATATCATCGCCAGCTCTGCCATCTACGGCGGCAGCTTCAACCTTTTCTCCGTGACCATGAAGAAGATGGGTCTGGAAACCACCTTTATCGATCCCGACTGCACGGAAGAGGAGCTGAACGCCGCCTTCCTTCCCAACACCAAGGCCGTGTTCGGCGAGACCATCGCCAACCCCGCCCTGACGGTGCTGGACATTGAGAAATTCGCCAAGGCCGCCCACGCACACGGCGTCCCCCTCATCGTGGACAACACCTTCGCCACCCCCATCAACTGCCGTCCCTTTGAGTGGGGCGCAGACATCGTCACTCACTCCACCACCAAGTACATGGACGGTCATGCCTCCGCTGTTGGCGGCGCCATTGTGGACAGCGGCAAATTCGACTGGACGGCGTACCCGGACAAGTTCCCCGGCCTGTGCACTCCCGACGACAGCTACCACGGGGTGACCTATACCCAGCGCTTCGGTCTGGCCGGCGCGTTCATCACCAAGTGCACCGCCCAGCTCATGCGGGACTTTGGCTGCATCCAGTCCCCCCAGAGCGCGTATCTGCTGAATCTGGGCCTGGAAAGCCTGCCCTTCCGGATGAGGCAGCACTGCGCCAACGCCCAGGCCGTCGCCGAATACCTGCAGGGCCACGAAAAGGTCAAGTGGGTCAAGTTCGCGGGACTGAAGGGCGACAAGTATTATGCTCTGGCGCAGAAGTACATGCCGAAGGGCACCTGCGGCGTGATTTCCTTCGGCCTGTACGGCGGTCGGAAGGCTGCGGAAACCTTCATGAAGCACCTGAAGCTGGGCTCCATCGAAACCCACGTCGCCGATTCCCACACCTGCTGCCTGCACCCCGCCTCCTCCACCCACCGGCAGATGACCGACGCGGAGCTGGACGCCGCAGGCGTGGGCGCGGATCTGATTCGCCTGAGCTGCGGACTGGAAAATGCCCAGGATCTCATCGCGGACATCGCCCAGGCACTGGACGAGGTATAATGGATCAGCGGAACACCGCGCTCTTGTGAAATGCAGAATGCTGAATGCAAAATGCTGGATTAAGGTGTCCGCTTCGCGGATGATATTGAATGATTTCCGAAGGAAATACCATAATTTGCATTTATCATTCAGCATTCTTCACTCCCCCGTTACTATCACCGTCAGGAGGGACGTATATGCCCATTCAAATCCCCAACGACCTGCCGGCAGCGGGCATTCTGCAGCAGGAAAATATCTTCGTCATGCGTCAGACCCGGGCCGAGACCCAGCACATCCGCCCTCTGGAAATTGTGCTGCTGAATCTCATGCCCACGAAAATCGTCACCGAAACCCAGCTCAGCCGTCTGCTTGGCAACACACCCCTGCAGGTGCATCTGGAGCTGATGATGGTGTCCTCCCACCGCTCAAAAAACACCCCGGAGGAGCATCTGCTGAATTTCTACAAAACCTTCGACGAACTGAAGGACCGGAAATTCGACGGTATGGTCATCACCGGCGCACCGGTGGAGCAGATGCCCTTTGAAGCGGTGGACTACTGGCCGGAGCTGTGCGAAATCATGGAATGGAGCAAAACCCATGTCCACTCCACCTTCCACATCTGCTGGGGCGCCCAGGCGGGGCTTTACTACCACTACGGCATTCAGAAGAGGCAGCTTCCCGAGAAGCTCTTCGGCGTCTACCCCCACCACGCGGACTACAAGCGGGCCATTCTCCTCCGGGGCTTCGACGACGAATTCTGGATTCCCCATTCCCGGCACACCACCGTGGAGCGTGGCGACATTGAAGCGGTGCCGGGTCTGAAAATCCTGGCCTCCTCCCCTGACGCCGGGGTTTACGCCGTGATGAACAAGGAAGGCCGTCAGATTTTCGTCACCGGCCACGCGGAATACGACGCGGACACCCTGGAAACGGAGTACCTCCGGGACAAGAATCTGGGCTTGCCCATTTCCGTTCCGGCGAACTACTATCCGAATGACGACGATACCCAGCGCCCCATCGTCCGCTGGCGGGGCCACGCCCACCTGCTGTTCAGCAACTGGTTGAATTATTTCGTCTATCAGACCACGCCCTACGACATCATGGCGGTGGGCAAGGAATCCACTCCGAGGTAACGATATGTCGGACTATATTCTGGATTTACGGAAAATCGTCGGGCACAGGCCCCTGCTGCAGGTGGGAGCCAGCGTCATTGTGGAAAACCACCGGGGAGATATCCTGCTGGAAAAGCGCGCGGACAACCACTGCTGGGGCTATGTCGGCGGCAGCGTGGAGCTGTACGAGGCCGTGGAGGACACGGCAAGACGGGAGCTATACGAGGAAACCGGCCTGATTGCCCGGGAGTTGACGCTGTTCGGGGTATTCTCCGGCGAGGGAATGCAATATGTGTACCCAAATGGCGACGAGGTTTCCAATGTGGATATTGTCTTTTTATGCCGGGAATACGAAGGTACGCTCCGGAAACAGGAAAGCGAAGTGGAGCAGCTGGCCTTCTTCCCGGCGGACAGCCTGCCCCAACCTATCTCCCTGCCCAACCGCATCCCCCTGGCGCGCTGGTTGGCGCAAAAAAAGTTCTGACCGTTTATCATGGCCCGCCTCCCACGCCTCAAATGGGACGGCGGGTTCTATCTTCAAGGATATCAAGCGAGGTAATGCATGATTACAACAATTCTTTTCGACCTGGACGGCACCCTGCTCCCCATGGATCAGGAGGTGTTCGTCAAGGATTATCTGGGCCGTCTTGCCAAAAAGATGGCGCCCCATGGCTACGATCCCCAGCTGCTGGTGCAAGCGGTGTGGAATGGCACCGGAGCCATGGTGAAAAACGACGGGCGGCAGTCCAACGAGGCCGTTTTCTGGCAGGTATTCACCGGCATATTTGGTCAGGAAGCCATGAAGGATCTGCCTCTATTTGAAGAATTCTACGAAACCGAATTTCAGGAAGCACGCCGCAGCTGCGGCTTCAATCCCGCCGCGGCGGAAACCGTCCGGGCGCTCCACGCCATGGGGTATACAACCGTGCTTGCCACCAATCCCCTCTTCCCGCCCGTGGCTACCCAAAGCCGCGTTCGGTGGGCGGGGCTGGAGCCGGAGGATTTCGCTTTCATCACCACCTATGACAATTCCTCCTTCTGCAAGCCCAATCCCGACTATTACCGGGAAATTCTGGGAAAACTAAAGCTGAAAAGCGAGGAATGTCTCATGGTGGGCAACGACGTGGGCGAGGACATGATTGCCGAAGCCCTGGGGATGCAGGTGTTTCTGCTCACCGACTGCCTGATTAACCGGGATGGGAGCGACATTTCTCGGTATCCCCACGGCAGCTTCCCGGAGCTGCTTTCCTGCATTCGGAGTCTTTGATATGGTATTCTTCCTGATCGTCTGTTTTCTGATTCTGCTGCTTCTCGGCGGCGGGTACTACGCCTACCGGGCTGCGTTCTTCTCCCCCAAGAAGGGGCGGGACAAGATTTCTGCCTTTTTAAGCCACAAGTACGACCCCTACCGGAAGGAAATCAACCGCATCTACTGCCAGCTTTCCGCCCGGGTCTGCGAGGACGTGACCATCCAGTCCTTCGACGGTCTGAAGCTTCATGGCCGGTACTACCATGTGAAGGAAGGCGCGCCCCTGGACATCGGCTTTCACGGCTACCGCAGCAGCGCCATGACGGACTTTGCCGGGGGCAGCGAGCTGAGCTTTTCCATGGGACACAACCTGCTGCTGGTAGACGAGCGCGCCCATGGTAAGAGTGAGGGCCGCACCATCGCCTTTGGCGTTCAGGAGCGGTGGGACGTGGTCAGCTGGGCGAATTACGCGGTAAAGCGGTTTGGAGAAAACACCGAAATCCTTCTCTACGGCGTCTCCATGGGCGCGGCCACGGTGCTGATGGCGTCGGAGCTGAACCTGCCGGAAAATGTCAAAGGCATCATTGCCGACTGCCCCTATTCCTCCCCCAAGGCCATCATCCGCAAGGTGGCAAAGGATATGCACCTGCCCGACTGGCTGGCCTGGCCCTTTGTCAAGGTGGGCGCCAGGGTCTACGGCGGCTTCGACATCGACGAAACCGACGCCGCCCGGGCAGTCAGACGCGCCAAGGTGCCGATTCTCATTATCCACGGGGAAAGCGACAGCTTCGTGCCCTGCGAAATGAGCGATATCGTGTCGGAGAATCCCGCCCTCGTCACCCGCTGCACCTTCCCCAACGCCGACCACGGCTTCAGCTATCTGGTGGATACCCCACGGTACCGGCAGATCGTGACGGAATTTGTGGGAAAGGCGCTGACGCCCAAAGGCTTCCCCTCCGGGGAAGCCGGCAAAAATCTTTGATTTTTGTCGGATGAGGGGCGGCCAGTGGCCGCTGACAATGCGTGCTCGGGTGATCTATCATCGTTACGCCATTGGGCACCGCTCGGTTCGTTACGCCGCTCCAAAGGGGAAGGCTTTGTTTCCTTTTTCTACGCCCGCCGGCTTCCGGCGGGTTATTTGTGTTCAATCTGCGAAACGCACTTGATTTTTCCGGAAAATGGAATACAATGGAACCATATTTCGTTGTGAAAGGACTTTCCTATGAACCAGATTTACATTCCCGAGAACTACTGTCCGGCGCTGGACGCTTACGACACCCAGCGGGCCATCGCCTATATCAAAGAGACCTTCCAGGAGGAATTCTCCAAGGCGCTGAACCTGAAGCGGGTCTCCGCCCCCCTGTTCGTCACCGAAAGCTCCGGTCTGAACGATAACCTCAACGGCTATGAACGCCCCGTGTCCTTCGACATCCCCGCCGTTGGCAAGGAGGCCCAGGTGGTGCACTCCCTGGCAAAATGGAAGCGTCTGGCCCTCAAGCGCTACCACTTCACCGTGGGCAACGGCCTGTACACCGACATGAACGCCATCCGCCGGGACGAAACGCTGGACAATATCCACTCCGTCTACGTGGATCAGTGGGACTGGGAGAAGATCATTACCCGGGAAAACCGGAACTTAGACTTCCTGAAGCTCATTGTCAAGGCCATTGTGGGCGCGATCTGCAATACCAACGACCGGCTCCACGTCCGTTATCCCCAGCTGCGCACCGAGCTTGGCCGGGAGGTCAGCTTCATCACCGCCCAGGATCTGGAGGACAAATACCCGGATCTGAAAACCGGCTCCCAGCGGGAAAACGCCTACGTCCGGGAGCACAAAACCGCCTGCGTCATGCAGATCGGCGGCGCGCTGCGCTCCGGTAAGCCCCACGACGGCCGGGCTCCCGACTACGACGACTGGAACCTGAACTGCGACATATTCTTCTGGCACGAAACCCTGAACCGGGCGCTGGAGGTCTCCTCCATGGGCATCCGGGTGGACGCGGAATCTCTGGATCGTCAGCTGACCCTGGCGAACTGCGACGACCGCCGGGAGCTGCCCTTCCACCAGATGCTCCTGAACAACGAGCTGCCCCTGACCATCGGCGGTGGCATCGGCCAAAGCCGTCTTGCCATGCTGATGCTGGGCAGCGCCCACATTGGCGAGGTACAGTCCAGCGTCTGGGATGAAGAAACAGTGGAAGCCTGCGCAAAGGCCGGAATCCCGCTGCTGTAAGGAGACGTTCCCATGGTTTTTGAACAGAAAGAGATCCGGTTAAAAAACGGCAAAACAGCCATTCTCCGCAGCCCGGTTCCGGAGGATGCCGTGGAGCTGTTGGAGTATATGAAACAGACCGCCGGGGAAACAGACTTTCTTCTGCGCACCCCGGAAGAGTGCACCATGACGCCTGAGGCGGAAGCAGTTTATCTGCAGAAATTTAACGACTCCCCCACCGATCTCATGATCGTCTGTACTGTGGACGGAAAAATCGCGGGAAATTGCCAGGTTTCCCGGAAAAACAAACGAAAAAACTGCCACCGCGGCTCTATTGGCATCGCCCTGCTGAAAGAATACTGGAGCCTTGGTATCGGCAGCGCCATGCTTGCGGAGTTGATTCGTGCAGCAGAAGGCTGGGGGCTGATGCAGCTGGAGCTGGAATATATTGAGGGCAATGACCGCGCCTTCGGATTGTATGAAAAAATGGGCTTCCGGGTTGTCGGAGCAATACCCAATGCCATCCGGCTTGCAGACGGTACTTTGCTGAAGGAATTTCAAATGGTGCGGTCAATGTAAAAAATCAGGGTTGGCGGGAAACCGCCAACCCCTGTTTTTACTGTGAAAGCTCCGCATTCACAGTAAAATTTGAAACAAATGCCAGCATCTCGCCCCTTGCGGGGCAACCGATGCTGATGCATAAAAATACCCATGCGCCCAAGTCTTTCATGAATCGTGGCGCGTTGCGAAAGCGCATGGGTATTTTAATAATGGAAGTATTTATAGAATGTGGGATATACGTTCAGCAGCTGCTGCAAATTCGTCCGGGAATAGGTTCCGGGGTCGTGAATGGTAAATCCGGAAGCCGTCAGGCTGCTGCCGCCGGTATAGCCGGTAATGACTACCCAATGCTGGGAGCCGGAGGCATTTCTTGCACCGAACAGCACCGGCTTTCCCTGCTTCAGCTTGCCGTAAATCCCGGCAAGATACCCGTTTCCGTCGGTCACCGCCGTGTAATGGCTGGGCCAGTACAGGCTTCCCGAGGGGGTATAGCGGAGCTCCTGCGCCATGGTATCCGGATAGATGGTTCTGCCTGTACGGCAGGACTCCATCATCGCCACAGCGGTGGTGGCACAGCCGATCTGGGAAAAGGGCTTGCCGGAGGTTCCGATCAGCGTATCTGCCCAGCGTTCATCCGTCTGCTTGAAATTCGGAACATTCAGCGACACCGGGGCGTAATACCCGGACAGGTACTGGGCGCTGACATAGCCGGTTTTCGTGCCGTGGTACAGCACCCGGCTCCAACCGTTCGCCGTGGACAGCCGGATCACCGTCTCCCCCTTGGAAAGAGACGCGACTTTTGCATAGGCCGTCCCCGCCCCGCTGCGGACGTTCAGAGTGCCGGAGCTGACGGCCACCGTCGCCGGAGCACCCTCCACCACGGTAATGTAGTCGCCATGGCAATAGCCGTACCTTCCCTTCTCGTATTCCACCTTCCACCAGCTTCCGGACCTGGAAATCAGGGTGACCTAGCTTCCCTTTTTCAGCGACGCCACTTTGGAAGCACTGGCGGATGCGCTGCTTCGCACATTCAGATTCCCGGAGGATGTGGTAACGGCTCCCGCCCTGGAATCCATCGTGGCCGCTTCCGCCCGAACCAGCAGGCAGATCAGAACCAAAAGGGTAAAAACACAGGTTGCAATTCGTCGAATAACAATCACCTCACAAAAATGTCTGCATATATGCCCGGTGATTGTAACATATTTGTAACCATTTTGGAATACGCCAAATTCTGACAAAAACCGGACAGCCCTCTGGCTGCCCGGTTCGCTGTCAATTGAATCGCACCACCCTGTTGGCGAAATGGTACACGCCGTTGGCGAACTTCCGCCCGGCCTTGCCGGGGACGCAGATGAACAGCAGCGGGGTGTGCTTGTGGAAATACTTCGCCCACTTTGGGTCAAAGGCCATACAGGTTTCCCACATCCTCCCCAGGGCCGCGTCCGTCTCGGCGGATTTATTCTGCCGGGTGGTCAAAATGGAAATACCGAACATCATGAACAGCTCGTGCTTCATGTACCGCCTGAGCCTCGGCTCGGTGATGTCATCCAGGTGGCAGGAGGTAAAGCACTTCTCCGTCACCAGAATCTGATGGCTGTAGCGCTTTGCCAGGATGCTCGCCTGCACCGACTGATCCGGCCGTCCGATCCAGTAGCGGTAAAGGTCGCAATTGAGGTAGTACATCTTGCGGACGTAGGGCAGGGTCTTGTAGATCATCAGATTGTCCTCATAGAAGACGTGCTTTGGCAGCTCCTCTCCCCACTGACGCATGGCTTCCGTCCGGAAGGTGCAGGAGTGGATGGTGAGCAGCTGATAGATCCGGAAGGGCTTGGTTTCCTCCCAGGTAAAAATCCGGTTTTCGGGGAGGACGGAGGAATAGTCGATGGAGCGGTCGCCTTCCCCGTCGGAGTGGACGTAGTAGTAATTGGTCACGGCCAAATCTACGCCGCCCTGGCGTTCGCATGCCTCCAGAGCGTCCAGCAGCTTGGGAAAGTCGGCACTGAGGGTATCGTCGCTGTCCACAACCTTGAAGTAGGTTCCGGTGGCGTGCTTGAGGCCCTGGTTGATGCCCTCGCCGTGGCCGCCGTTTTCCTGGTGGATGACCTTCACAATATCCGGAAACCGTTCGGCGTAGGAATCTGCGATTTTTCCGGTGTTGTCCTTGGAGCCGTCGTCAATGATGATGATCTCCACCCGGTCCCCACCGGGCAGCAGGCTCTGAATGCAGTTTTCCATATAATCCTGGGAATTGTAGCAGGGTACCGTTACCGTCAGAAGTTTCATTTATCTTTCTCCTTCTATTTCCTTTTTCGCGGTGTCCAGCGCCCGGAGCAGCACCGCGTCCATGTCGTAATACCGGTACTCGCCCAGTCGGCCGCCGAAAATGGTTTTTGGTTCTTTTTCCGCCAGCGCCCGGTATTTTTCGTACAGAGCAGTGTTTGCCGCGTCGTTTACGGGGTAATAGGGCTCCACACCGGGCTTCCACTCGGAGCTGTACTCCCGGGACACCACGGTCTTCGGCTGGGTTCCGAATTCAAAGAACTTGTGCTCGATGATCCGGGTATAGGGCGTCTCCCGGTCGGTGTAGTTCACCACGGCGTTGCCCTGGAAGTTGGGGGTATCCAGCACCTCCGTCTCAAACCGGACGGAGCGGTAGCTCAGAGGCCCGTAGCAGTAGTCAAAAAAGCTGTCAATGGAGCCGGTGTAGATAACCTTGTCTGCCAGGGCGTCCAGCTCGGCTCTGTGCTGTAAATAGTCCACATTCAGCCGCACCTCAATGCCCCGGAGCATATTTTCCACCAGCTTCGTGTAGCCGCCCATGGGAATGCCCTGGTATTTGGCATTGAAATAGTTGTTGTCAAAGGTAAACCGGACAGGCAACCGCTTGATAATGAACGCGGGAAGCTCCGTGCAGGGCCGCCCCCACTGCTTTTCGGTGTAGCCCTTCACCAGCTTCTCATAGATATCCGTGCCAACCAGAGAAATCGCCTGTTCCTCCAGATTTTTCGGCTCCGTGATTCCGGCGGCCTGCCGCTGACGGGCAATCTCCGCCTCCGCCTCCTGGGGCGTGGTCACACCCCACATTTTATTGAAGGTGTACATGTTGAAGGGAAGCGAATAAAGCTCCCCGTGATAATTGGCCACCGGGGAATTGGTGTAGCGGTTAAACTCCGCGAACCGGTTAACATAGTCCCAGACGGTTTTGTCGTTGGTATGGAAAATATGGGCGCCGTAGGTATGTACCTGAATGCCCTCAATTTCCTGGGTATACACATTGCCGCCGATGTGTCCCCGCCGGTCCACCACCAGCACGGACTTCCCTGCCGCTTTCATCTGCTGGGCAAAGGCAGCGCCGAACAGCCCCGCCCCTACAACCAGATAATCGTACCGCATACTGAAGCTCCTTCACTCCTGGATTCACAGAGAATATACCATATTTCCCGGGATTTGTCACCTGTTATTTCTATTAAGAATTCC
>CAMAKJ010000062.1 GCA_945836055.1 uncultured Clostridia bacterium
CGGACTGCCCCTACATGTCCCCGGAGCCCTTCCGGGGCAAACGCAACGACCCCGGAAAGCTCTACCGCATGGCGGAGCGCCTGGCGGAGATCCGTGGCGTCAGCGTGGAGCAGATCCACGCCGCGACGCTGGAAAACGGGAAGCGGCTGTATCGGATATAGGATAAGGGACTGCCAAAAAGAAACGGGCCGATGCGCCACTCTTTGGGGCAGTCCTATTTATTGGGATGCCACGGCAAATAGGAATTTGAATTGACAATTGACAATGAACAATTGACAATTAAGGAATCCCTTCGGGATACATTTAAATAATTTCGATGAAAATACCCGCTTTTATTTCAAAAATCGTCCCGTAGGGACACAATAATTGTCAACTGTCAACTGTCAATTGTCAATTCGGCGAGGCCGCTAAATTGCAATTTGCAGGATAGGCTTTTCCCCCTCATAAATGTGGGGGCAAAGGGGTTGCGGACTTGTAATTCCTCTTTACTTTCCCCGGTAAATCTGATATTCTACACCCAGAAAGGCGGGTGCCGTCGTGAAAACCAAAAAACTGACCACCCTGGCGCTGCTGTCTGCCATTGCCCTCACCATTTTCATGGTGGAAGCCCAGATTCCTTCCCCGGTGCCCATTCCCGGCGTGAAGCTGGGGCTTGCCAACATCGTGACGGTGTTCACCGTCTTCGCCCTGGGGCCGAAGGAGGGCGCGGCGGTGCTGGCCGTGCGGGTGTTCCTGGGGGCCGTGTTCGCCGGGAATTTCAGCACCATTTTTTACTCCGCCGCCGGAGGCGCCTGCGCCATCGCCGTGACCATTCTGCTGCGGAAAATCCTGACGAAAAAGCAGCTCTGGGTCGCCGGGTGTCTGGGCGCCGTCGCCCACAGCGTCGGGCAGATGGCCATGGCCATCCTGCTCACCCAAACCCCGGGGCTGATTGTCTACCTGCCGGTGATGATCGTCATCAGCATCGCAACAGGGCTGTTTACCGGGCTGTGCGCCCAATTTCTGGTGAATCGGGAGAAGCTATGGAAAATTATTTCAAAATGAACCTGTCCAAAGGGGAAATCGACGCCATTTCCAACCTGGGGCTTGCCCATATGGGAGACTGCGTGTTTGAAATCCTCTGCCGGGGCTACCTGTGCGCCAAGGGAGAAAAAACCGTGGGGCAGCTGCACCACGACACGATACAGATGGTAAAGGCCACGTCTCAGGCCCGGTTTGTGGACAAGCTGCTGCCCCTGCTGACGGAGGAGGAGCTGTGCTATTACCGCCGGGGCAAAAACGCCCACGTCCACGCGGTGCCCAAATCCGCCACCCCTGCCGAATACGCCAAGGCCACCGGCCTGGAGGCCCTGTTCGGCGCGCTGTACCTGGCAGGGCAGACAGAGCGGATCAACGAGCTGTTCTGCCGGGTGATGGAGGACGCATAATAACCCGGGGGCGTTCCCCCGACGATCGGATAAGGAGGTTTCCGTCATGAAACGTGAGGATTACATCAGCTGGGACGAATATTTTATGGGCATCGCCATGCTGGCGGCGAAGCGGAGCAAGGACCCCAACACCCAGGTGGGCGCCTGCATCGTCTCTCAGGACAACATCATCATCTCCACCGGCTACAACGGTATGCCCAAGGGCTGCTCCGACGACGTTTACCCCTGGGAGCGGGAAGGAGAGCAGACCAAGTACCCCTATGTCGTCCACGCGGAGCTGAACGCCGTCCTCAACGCCAACGGCCGTGACCTGCGGGGAAGCAAGCTGTACGTGGCCCTGTTTCCCTGCAATGAGTGCGCCAAAGCCATCATACAAAGCGGCGTGAAGGAAGTCTACTACCTGTCGGACAAGTATTCCGACAGCATGGCCACCCTGGCTTCCAAGCGGATGATGGACTCCGCCGGAGTCAGGTACACCCAGATGCGCACAAGCCTGAAAACCATCACCCTGGATTTTGTTCCCGAAGAGGAGAAATAACCATGCTGCGAAGCCTTTTGTTTGCACTGAATCTGCTGCGGGCGGTGCCGGCCTATGCCTGCCTGTCCGGAGCGCGGGATCTGCTCCGCCGGGAAACCGAGGGGTATACCTGGTTTCTGGAAAGCTATGACGGCGACAGCTTCTTTCTCCGTTTCGCCTGGCTGATGTGGCGCTGCGGCTGCTACCGGAGCCAGGTTGCCTACCGCTGCGCCCAGGTTTCCACAGCCTGCAGCTATGTGGTGCGGTTTCTCTATCCGCCCAAAAAAGACCTGGAAATCATGGGGAACATCGGCGAGGGGCTGGTCATCTACCACGGCCACGGCACGGTGATTGCCGCCCACGAAATCGGCCGGAACTTTTCCGTATATCAGGGCGTCACCATCGGGCGGAACGCCAAGCCGGGGCGGGAAATCAACAACCCCATCATCGGCGACAATGTGACGATTTTTGCCAACGCGGTGGTAGCCGGAGGCATCACCATCGGCGACAACGTCACCATCGGCGCGGGAGCCGTTGTCATGAAGGACGTTCCGGCAGACAGCGTTGTTCTGGGAAATCCCTGCGTTATCCGGCCAAAGCAGTCGGCGTGCGCCCCCGGAGACGGCGAATAAGCCGGCTTAGGGGCGGCGGCTTCGCCTGGCGACCGAAAGAAGTGCCCTTTTCGGGATGTGTCGGTACATAAAAACAGGAGCGGATTCTTCCGCTCCTGTTTTGTGTTTCAGCCGCAATCAGTCGAGAATCTCCATCAGTCTGCCGCAGCAGAAGGGGATGGGCTCGCCGGCCTTGACGTGCTGGGTCTTGTTGCAGGTGACGCAGTAAACGTCGGTGTCGTAGGGGGCGCGGATCACGGGAACCTCCTTGGCCTCCTGCTCGGACAGGCCGTCAATGTGGAAGGTCGCAGTCTTGTTCTCGCTGGGAACATACACGCCGATGGGGGACAGGGTCTTGTTGCCGCCCACGCAGTTGCCCATCTTTACCCACAGGGCTTCCAGTTCGGCAGCTTCTGCGGCGTGCTCGGGGGTAAACTCAACGACGTCTTTGTTAATACGGATTTTCATAATCATTTCCTCCTCAACCGGTTGATTCCGGATTCCCAGGGTGGGCACCCATGCCCCTGCCCTGTTTTTCATATTTTACTTGAAGTACCGCTCCAGCAGGCCTTTGGGCAGAGCGTCGGATTTTTCCTCATCTACAGAAAAGCCGGCTTCTTCCAGCGCCTGAACACAGTCCCGGGCGAACCGTCTGTTGGCGCCGAAACTGCTGTTGGACATACTGCCTCCGCCACCGGAAGAGACGATTTGCGCTGTCTGCTTTTCTCCCTGCTCCGTCAAAAGAACGGTCAGGCTGGCGTAGCTGTTTACGCGGAAAAGTATTTTTCATAAACCAGCAGCAAAGCAGTCCCATTTCCGAAGCACATTTCCTGACTGAACACTTCCTCCGCGCCCTTTATGTAGTGAATGGTTGCGTGAATATCGGAAAGCGCGTGCTTTCGCTCCGCAGTCATATAAATCTTCGTTCCTGCCATGGCAAGCGCCTCCTCATAGGGAAATCGGCAGGGAGCGCCCCTGCCGATTATTGAGTTGATTACTTAAAATACCGCTCCAGCAGGCCCTTCAGAGCCTTGCCGTGACGGGCCTCGTCGCGGGCCATCTCGTGGACGGTGTCGTGGATGGCGTCCAGGCCGTTCTTCTTGGCGCACTTGGCCAGGTCGAACTTGCCGGCGGTAGCGCCGAACTCGCAGTCAACACGCCATGCCAGGTTGTCCTTGGTGGTGGCCTTCATGTTGGGCTCCAGATCCTCGCCCAGCAGCTCTGCGAACTTCGCGGCGTGCTCCGCCTCTTCGTAAGCGGCCTTCTCCCAGTACAGGCCAATTTCGGGATAGCCCTCGCGATGGGCAATCCGGGCCATGCACAGGTACATGCCGACTTCGCTGCACTCGCCCTGGAAGTTGGCCATCAGCTGCTCGAAAATGAACTTCTTGTCCTCTTCGGAAATGTCGGGGTTGTTCTTCACGGTCTTGGCGTAGATGCCGTACTCGTGCTCGGCGGCCAGCTTGCCTTCCTCCATGACCTTGAACTTGGAGCCGTCAACCTTGCAGACGGGGCACTTGAAGCCTTCGGGGATGGACTCGCCTTCGTAAACATAGCCGCACACGGGGCAAACAAACTTCTTCATGGTAAATTCCTCCAATAAAAATGATTTCGCATTGCTTTTCCGGGTTTCAGAAAATTACTTCTGCTCCTCGAACATGTCGGGGCCGACGCCGCACAGAGGGCACTCGAAGTCCTCAGGCAGCTCGTCGCCTTCGTAGACGTAGCCGCAGACGGTGCAAACAAACTTCTTCATGACGTTTCCTCCTTCATTTTGGATTTGCAGCTGCCGCACAGTCCCGTGAAGGTCAGCTGGCAGCCCTGCACCTGGCAGCCGGTGCTTTCCTCAGCGGCTGCCCCCAGCGAGAGGGGCGGTTCCACCTGAGGAAGGTCCATGACCGCGCCGCATTCGGTGCAGACAAAGTGGACGTGGGGATGGGTATCGGCATCGAAGCGCTCGCTTCCGTTCACCGTGCCCAGGCTCTGAATCAGACCCTGGCTCCGGAACAGAGCGAGGTTGCGGTATACCGTCGCCAGGGAGATATCCGGGTTGGTCTCCTGCAGCATCTCGTATACCATCTCCGCCGAGGGGTGCAGCATTGTGCCGCGCAGGCAGGTCAGGATGGCGTTGCGCTTCCTGAATTGCTTGGTGGTCGCTTCCATGAGCACCTCCTGTTTCTTCTTTCTGCATCTTGCTTACGGGAAAAGTATAGCACAGTGCGATTGCCTTGTCAAGATAAATGAGAATAATTATTATTTATTTTAAAAATGGAGATAAAGACCGCCCGGCACCGGCGCTGTCAATCGGACCGCAAACCTGCAATTTGCAGAGATGTGCCTCGCCCCACCCGTTTACGAGCGAAGCCAGACCGGGGATGGACGAATAACCGCCCGGCGTTCGTACTCCCCCCTCATAAATGAGAGGGGGCGAGGTGTTTTCTGGCAATTGGCATGGTACCATGTAGCGAACCGAGCGGTGCCCAAAGGCGTAACGACCCAACACCACGTTCGTCACGCATTGTCAGCGGCCACTGGCCGTCACGTATTGCCTGCACCCCCGCTTTTCTCGGCGTTCAGCGTGTCCACCACGATGTCCGGGTAGGGGTTGGCGATGACCGTGCGGTAGGTGTGGTAGATGACCATGCCGGGCTTGCCGCCGGGCAGCTTTTTCACCTGCTTCACCGGGGTGACATCCACGGGAATGTTCTGTCCGCCGCCGGTTTCCGCGTAATACGCCGCCAGCTGCGCCGCCTGGGTAACGGTGTTGTCCGGAGGCATCGCCCCGCCGCAGGAGATGATAACATGGGAGCCGTGCACCTTGGAGGCGTGGCACCAGATATCGTCCTTCCGGGCAAGGCGGAAGGTCAGCTCGTCGTTCTGCCGGTTGTTCCGGCCCACGTAAATGGGGAAGCCGTCGGTGCTCTCAAAGCGCATGGGCGGGAGCTTGGCCTGCCTGATCCGCTTTTTCCCGGCGTCGGCCCGGAGATACCCGCCCTCCTGCAGCTCCCGGCGGATTTCCTCCAGCTCAGCGTCGGTTCCCGCACGGTTCAGCTCCTCCAGGACGCTTTGCAGATAGCTCAGCTCCGTCCGGCCCAGGGTAAGCTGGTGAGTCAGCTCCTTTTCCGCGTTTTTCATCCGGGCGTAGTCCTTGTAGTATTTCGCCGCGTTCTGCTGGGGGGAGAGGGTGGGGGAGAGGGGAATTTCCACGGTCTTCATGTCCTCGTCGTAAAAGTCCTCGCATGAAACCGCCGTCTGCCCCTTGGCGATCCGGTGGAGGTTGGCGGTGAGAATATCCCCCAGCTGGCGCAGACGCTCCCGGTCGTAGGTAGCCTCCAGTTCCTTTTGCTGGACGGCCATTTTCCGGGTCAGACGGGTGCACAGATTCTGAACGGTTTTCCGCACCGCCTGCCCTTTCTGACGCATGGCGTCCTTCTGATCCCGGAGGGTGTAGCAGCTGTCAAGCAGCGCCCCGAAGGACTCCCCCCGGCGGCATTCGCCGTACTCCCGGATGGGGCAGAAGGCGTACTGCTTCGGCGTTCCGTCGGACAGGGCGTAGAAATAAGGCGCGGGATGGTTCAGGTGCTCATGGAAGAATAAAGCCAGCTTTTCCCCCATGGTGTCCGCGTCAAGAGAGCTTACCCGGGCATCCGTACTTCCTGCCGCATACAGCGCTGCCTCCCGGCATACCAGCGGAGACAAGCCCCCCAGGCCGTCCATCAGCCTGTCTGACAAAATGTCCGCGCCGGGGGCTTTCAGAAGGTTAACATAACATTCCGAATCCGCCTCCAGGGGGTTCTGCTTCGCCACCTTCTCCGGCTGCTGGTACATGAGCCCCGGCAGGGCGGGGCGTTTGGCGCTTTCGTCCAGGCCGACCCGGCGCAGGCAGTCGAGAATCCGCCCCTCGGGGGACAGCAGGTACAGGTTGCAGGTGCGGCCCATCAGCTCCGCCACCAGGCGCTTCTGAACGGGGAAGCCCATTTCGTCGGTGCAGTCGAAGGTAAACGTGGCCGCCCGCTCCATGGGAGGCTGGGTGATCTCCGTAAGCCGGGCGCCCAGAAGGTGCTTGCGCAGCAGCATACAGAACATGGGCGGCTCCGCCGGATTTTCCGGGGAGGCGGCAGTCAGGTGCAGCCGGGGCGCGGTGGGGTTGGCGGCAAAGAGCAGCCGCTCCCGTCCCTCCCGGCAGCGAAGGTGGATGATCACCGTGTCCCGGCTGGGCTGGTGAATCTTGTCCACCCGGGCCCCGATACACCGGGCGCGCACCTCGTCCAGAACGGCGGTCAGGAAAAAAGCGTCAAAAGCCATGATATTCCTCCTAAAAGAGAATTTCGGTAAAATCCGAAAACATCATCGTAGGGCGGGGTCATGACCCCGCCGTCTGTTACGAATTCGCCGAAACGAGGCAAAAACAAAACACCTTACCGCGCGGCGGGGGCAAGCCCCCGCCCTACGCTGGCCGGTTCCATATGCTTAAGGCGTAAGCTGATGACATTGCCCCCAAAGATGCCAATCAATAGTTGAGCCAGGAAAAATGAGAAAGATAAGTCGAACAAACCATGTCATTGCGAGGAGCGAAGCGACGTGGCAATCCGTGTTCCTTTGGAAAGGGTTACTTGTTGGGACATGGGAAGGGGAACGGATTGCCACGCCAGTGTGCGCACTGGCTCGCAATGACATTGTTTTCCTGCGTTTTTCCTCATTTCAACTATTGATTCGCATAAAAGGGGAAGGCTTTGCATCTGCGCCGCGCCTTTCATTTTGCATTCAGCATTCTGCATTCAGCATTTCCCCCATTATACCCAAAAGGCAGGGCGGCTGCAAGTACCGTCCTGCCTTTTTTCGGTTCAGTCGAAGAAGTCCTTCAGGTTGTTCAGGAACTTTTTCCGCTTGGGGGACTGCTCCATGGTGCCCTCCAGCTGGCGCAGCAGGTCCTTCTGCTCCTTGGTCAGCCTGGTGGGAGTCTCCACCACCACGGTAAAGCGCTCGTTGCCACGGCGGCGGCTGTTGCCCACCTCGGGGATGCCCTTCTCCCGGAGAATGAACTCCTTGCCGGTCTGGGTACCCTCGGGAATTTCATAGTCCACCTTGCCGTCCAGGGTGGGCACCTGAATGGTGGCGCCCAGGGCCGCCTGGGTAAAGGTGATGGGCACCTCGCACAGCACGTCCGTGCCCTCTCTGGTGAAGATCGGGTGGCGCTTGATGGAAATTTCTACCAGCAGGTCGCCGTTGACGCCGCCGTTTGCGCCTACGCAGCCCTCGCCCCGGACGCGGACGCTCTGTCCCTCGTCCACACCGGCGGGAATTTTGACCTTGACCCGGTTGGTTTTGCGCACCTTGCCCTTGCCCTTGCAGGTAGCGCAGGGGTTCTTGATGACCTTGCCCCGGCCGCCGCAGGTGGGACAGGTGGTGCTGGACTGCATCTGCATGCCCATGAAGTTCTGCACGGAGCGCACCTGGCCGGTGCCATGGCACTGGCTGCAGGTCTCAATCACGCCGTCGGCGCTGCCGGTGCCCTTACAGTTGGGGCAGTTCTCAATGCGCTGGGCAGCAACCTCCTTCTCACAGCCGAAGGCCGCTTCCTCGAAGGTCAGCTCCAGCCGGCTCATCACGTTCTCGCCCCGGCGGGGTACGGACTGCTGGGAGCCCCGGCTGCGGCCGCCGCCGAAGAACTCACCGAAAATATCCCCCAGATCGCCGAAGCCGTCGAATCCGCCGAAGCCGCCGTAGCCCGCGCCGCCGGCCCCTGCGCCGAAGTTGGGGTCCACGCCGGCAAAGCCGTACTGATCGTACCGGGCCCGTTTGTCCGCGTCGGACAGCACCTCGTAGGCCTCTCCCGCTTCCTTAAACTTTTCCTCGGCGGTCTTGTCGCCGGGGTTGCGGTCGGGGTGGTATTTCATGGCGGCCTTACGGTAGGCCTTCTTTATGTCGTCAGCACTGGCGTCCTTGCTAACGCCCAGCACCTCGTAGTAGTCACGTTTGTTTTCTGCCATTTTCGCTCACCTCATGTAAGATACAAGATACGAGATACAAGATGCAAGTTTTCCGTATCATGCGCTTTTCTCTTGTATCTTCTATCTTATATCTTGTATCTGAATACAATATGCCAACAAGGGGCGGCGGAACGCCGCCCCTTTTCTGGGCTTTCCTTAGTCCACGGACTCGTAGTCGGCGTCAACGACACCGTCGTCGCCGGGCTTCTGGGTATTGCCGCCGGCCTGGGCGCCGCCCTGGGGGTTCGCCTGCTGGTACAGCTTCTCGGAAACCTTGTAGAACGCCTGCTGGACTTCCTCGGTGGCCTTCTTGATGGCCTCCACGTCGCTGCCCTTGTTAACCTCCTTCAGGTGGTCAATGGCGGACTGGATGGACGCCTTCTCGGAAGCGTCGATCTTATCGCCCAGCTCGCCCAGGGTCTTTTCGGTCTGGTAGACGGTCTGGTCGGCGGCGTTGTGAGCGTCCACCTCGTCCTTGCGGGCCTTATCCTCGGCAGCGTACTGCTCGGCCTCCCGGACGGCCTTGTCGATGTCTTCCTTGCTCAGGTTGGTGGAAGCGGTGATGGAGATGTTCTGCTCCTTGCCGGTGCCCAGGTCCTTGGCGGAGACCTTCACGATGCCGTTGGCGTCGATATCGAAGGAAACCTCGATCTGAGGCACGCCTCGGGGTGCGGGAGCGATGCCGGTGAGCTGGAAGCGGCCCAGGGTCTTATTGTAAGCGGCCATTTCCCGCTCGCCCTGCAGAACGTGCACCTCAACGGAGGTCTGGCCGTCGGCAGCGGTGGAGAAGATCTGGCTCTTGTGGGTGGGGATGGTGGTGTTCCGGTCGATCAGACGGGTGAACACGCCGCCCATGGTCTCAATGCCCAGGGACAGGGGGGTGAC
>CAMAKJ010000063.1 GCA_945836055.1 uncultured Clostridia bacterium
CTTGCTTGGCGTTGTACTGGTCAATAATGGGCTGGAAGTGCTGGTCTGTGTATTCTTCTATGGTCAGGTGCTTCCTGTCCTGGCTTCTCAGGCGGTCTATCAAAACCATATCATTTTTAATCAATTTCGGGGTCACATTTTTGGAAATAGCTCTGATTCCATCAATGTTCAAGGAATGTTTGGGGGCTAACCTGCCTACGCTCATACTTGCAGCTATTTTCATAATAATCTACCTCTTAATTTTGGATTTTTCCATAATATAGAAGAGATTATTGTATTTCTGCTGGGAAACGGCAGAAGGGCTCAAAGCCCGTTTTGACACTACGCATCAAAACCTTTTCGCCTTACTCGGGGAGTCTCGCATAGAGCTGCATCTTTACAGGCGGCAATACCGTGTTTTTCTGCGTTTCTCATGTGACACCCTGTTTTGTGAGTGCTTTCCTGTAATAAGTAAGCATTTTGCTGAATAATGCGTGAAATACCACTGCCAGAGCTATAGATGACAGTAAAACGATTGAACACCACAACAGTTCATTTTGGATATAGATTACCTTGTTTCGGAACATCATTATCGGTAGTCCTTGAACCAAATATAATTCCAAGGATATTGTTCCTAAGAAATGCGCTATTTTACTTCTAATTCTAAACTTCATTGAAAACAGCACAATTATGATGCTGAAAAGGCATGAGCTTAGAATCTGAAGTGCAAAACGTATCACTGATTTTTTGACAACGAATGTACCCAAAATGCAAATCATCCAGAATAATATGACAGAAGTTGCAGATATCGGGAAATGCTTTTGCAGCAGTTCAAGAATATCGGACTCCTTATGTGCCCAAAATATTCCAACACAAAAAGCAAATGCGGTGTTATACCAGTAACTACCATACCCCAAGCGGCGACAGAATAGGATATACAATAGATTTAGAAGACAAGCACTCATAACCATGCGGTCGTAGTGCTTCTTAAATAGTACCATAAGGAGCCAGAAAGCTATATAAGACAGCAAAATTGCTATAATATACCACGAAAACGAGACAATGGGCAAACCTTTTAGGAATGTTGATATCATCATTTGTCTAGCACTGTATACTTTTCCTGTTCCTGCATAATACAGCCAGTAAATCACGGTAATCACCAGATATGGAAGCAAGATAGATGGGATTCGATTTAGTAAAAACTTTTCATAGTATCCGGGAGACGACATATGTTTTTTCATGAGACCGTAGCCTGAGTAAAAAAAGAATACTGCAACAGCTAGGTAGCCTACATGAGTAAACAGATGGAACAGTACCCCGCCAGATGTTCTTTGAGCCAAATGATGAAAAACAACTACGAGTGCGAATATTCCACGAAAAGAATTGCAACTTTCCAAGGATAAATAGTCCTCATTCAGTGTGCTAAATGGTTTCATAATTTGTATGTCATAAAGAATTATTATTACTAATCCTAAAACTAATAAATCATTCAAAACAATCATCCTCCCCTAAGAATCTATAGTGTTTCTCCTCGTTTTGAAATTAGCCCAAAATGTTTCAGCGCATCCAAAATCGCTGCTTTCTTTTCCTCTGGACACACGCAAGGCTTACGGGGGCTGGTATGAGAATCGTGGTAGTTCTCATGCTCCCGAATCCCCAGCTTTTCCCGTACCTGTCCGATATAGGCAGAATGGACTTTGAAGCCGTACTTTTCTTCAATGTACTGCTTAATATCATCGTTGGTGTAGATTCTGCCCACATCGGTTTCCAAATCCTCGGTGTTGACCGCAATGTGGAGGTAATCGCCGACCTGTTTCCTACCTAAAAGGGCAACAGTTTCCACATGGGCGCACCTGGGAAATAAGTCCGCTGCCTGGGCGGTTTTCAGCTCGTAGCCATGCTGCTTTAGCAGCGCCACATCCCGGGCCAGGGTGGCCGGGTCGCAGGAGACGTAGACTATCCGCCGGGGAGCCATGCGGTGCAGCGCTTCGATGGTGTCGGCGCTCAGGCCCTTCCGGGGCGGGTCTACCACCACCACGTCGGGGTGTACGCCGCTTTTTTCCAGCTCCAGCGCCGCCTGTCCCGCGTCGCCGCAGAAAAACTCCGCGTTTTCAATGCCGTTGCGCCGGGCGTTGTCCTTCGCGTCCTCCACCGCCTGGGGGATCACCTCTACGCCAATGACCTTCCCCGCCGCCCCGGCCATGGCCAGGGTGATGGTGCCCACCCCGCAGTACAGGTCCAGCACCGTGTCCCGCTTCGTGATGCCCGCCTGGTCGATGGCGGCGCGGTAAAGACGCTCCGCCTGGTCGTGGTTGACCTGGTAGAAGGAACGGGGCGACAGCCGGAAATTCAGACCGCAGAGGGTGTCCTCAATATAGCCGGGGCCGCAGAGGGTGACGAATTTGTCCCCCAGCACGGTATTGCCCTTTTTCGTGTTCACGGACAGCACCAAAGTCGTGAAGCCGGAAATGGCCTTCAGCCGGGAAATGAGGGCTTCCACTTTGGGAAGAGACTGCCCGTTCACCACCAGGCACACCAGAATCTGTCCGGACACCGCGCCACGGCGGACGTAAATATGCCGCAGCAGCCCCTTGCCTGTGGTCTCATCGTAGACGCTGACCCGAAATTGGTTTACATAATCTATTATCGCGTTCTTAACGGCATCGCTTTCCTCGGGGAGAATCCGGCACCGGGGATTTTCCACCACGTCGTGGGTGCCCGCCCGGTAGAATCCGGCGTAAGCCCGGCCCTTTTTTACCGCTACGGGATACTGAGCCTTGTTCCGGTAGCCATAACAACTGGGCGCGGCAATAATCGGAACTTTCTCCAGGGCCTCGCCGCCAATCCGGTTCAGGCAGGCACGCACCCGCTCTGATTTCAGGCGGCACTCCTCTTCATAATCCATGTGCCAGAAATCGCAGCCGCCGCAGAGCTTTGCCACGGGGCATTCCCGGTTTACCCGGTGGGGGGATTTTTCCAGCAGCTCCACGATTTTCCCCGCAGCCCAGGTTTTCTGTGCCTTCTCGATGCGCACACGCACCCGCTCTCCGGCGATGGCGTTGGGGATGAACACGGCGCAGCCCTCGATGTGGGCCACGCCCTGGCCCTCGGCGGTGTAATCCGTGATAACGGCTTCGTAAATCTGGTTCTTGATGAGCATGGCGTTCCTCACAAAATGGTTTCCATGTGGATGTTCCGGGGCTTTAAGCCCTGCTTCTCGTAAAAGGCCATGGCGCTGTCGTTGCCGCACCAGACGTTCAAAGTCAGGGTACGGCAGCCGATTTCCCGGGCGTAGGCCACGGCGCGGTCGTAGAGAGCCTGCCCGACGTGCCGGCCCCGGCAGTGCTCGTCCACGCACAAATCGTCGATATACAGCGTCCGGTCGTCCATGAGCACGGGGTTATGCTCCGTGATTTCCAGAATGCAGAAGCAATAGCCCAGCACCGCGTCGTCCTCTGCCGCGATGAAAATGGGGCGGTTGGGGTCGGTGAGCAGCTGAGCCAGGGCAGGCTCGTCATATTTCTGCGCCCCGGCGCGGAACAAGTCCGGG
Source organism: uncultured Clostridia bacterium (assembly GCA_945836055.1). Classification (GTDB taxonomy): domain Bacteria; phylum Bacillota; class Clostridia; order Oscillospirales; family Oscillospiraceae; genus Faecousia. The sequence goes on from CAMAKJ010000063.1 coordinate 3,530, forward strand.
CGGATGCGGTGGTGAACCTCTCCCACCTGGCACAGCAGGTCAATCATACCGGGAATGTCCCGGGTTTCGGCAAATCGGATGTCCATAGTGATACCTCTCTCCGTGGAAAATTGCAGTTTATCTGGTACCCGTTTCGTAGGGCGGGGTCATGACCCCGCCGACAACGACGGATGCTATTCAATGCAAATAGGGTTGAATATCGACAATTCCAGGGAAATCCCAACGAAAACAACTCGATACCTGGGCGGCGGGGTCATGACCCCGCCCTACGAAGGGATTACACCAAATCCCAATTTTGCATTTTTGATAGCTTACCACATTTTTTCCCTTCGGTAAAGTCCGGGGTTGAGAAAAGCCGGAGAAACTGATATGATGTGGGCAAAGGAAGGGATTTCAATGGATTATGTTAACTGCCGTCTCTGCCCCAGGCAGTGCGGCGTGAACCGCAGCGCAGGGCAGCGAGGGTTCTGCGGCTGCCCGGATACCGCTCTTGTGGCGAAGGCCATGCTTCACAAGTGGGAGGAGCCGGCGCTGGCCGGGGACGGGGGAAGCGGCGCGGTGTTTTTCGGCGGCTGCACTCTGGGCTGCCGATACTGCCAGAACGCCGTCATCAGCGGCGGCCCGGTGGGCAGGCCAATGGACAGCGGCGAGCTGCGGCAGCTTTTTGAGGATCTCATCGCCCAGGGAGCGGAAAACATCGATCTTGTCACCCCCACCCATTTTCTTCCCACCATTCTCCCGGCGCTGAAGCCCAGGCTTTCCGTGCCCGTGGTTTACAACTGCGGCGGCTACGAGCGGGCGGAGACCCTGCGGGCGCTGGAGGGAAGCGTGGACATCTACCTGCCCGACTTTAAGTATGCCGATGCCCGGCTGGCCAAAGCCCTCTCCGGTGCTGGGGACTATTTCTCCGTGGCCGCCGGGGCCATCCGGGAGATGGTACGGCAGACGGGGCCGGTGGTGTGGTCGGGGGAGAAGGTCACCCGGGGCGTCATCATTCGCCATCTGATTCTCCCGGGAAATGTGGACAATTCCCTGCGGGTACTGGATTGGATCGGGGAGACCTTCGCACCCGGTGAGGTGCTGGTGAGTCTGATGCGGCAGTACACCCCCATGGGCAGTCTCCCCGCTCCCTTCGACCGCCGGATCACCGACGAGGAATACGACGCGGTTCTCAGCTGGATGTATCTGAACGATCTGGAGGGCTTCACCCAGGAGGCGGATGCCGCCGACGCCGGGTTTATTCCGGATTTTTAAAGGAATAAAAAGCAGGCGAAAGGGAGTTCAGAAGCTTATCGGATAACTCAGCATTTTGGCGGCGAGTCGCCGCTGACAATGCGTGACGCGCCTGGTGTGGAATCGTAACGCCGCTGGGCGTTCATTAAGGTATGATTGCCCCCGGCAATCATGATTATTTTTGATTCGCTGCGCGGAGCACCACGTTCGATTCGTTACAGAGCCAGAAATCGCAGTTTGGCGCGAAGCGCCTTGGCTTCCCCTCTGGGGAAGCTGGCAAAAATCTTTGTTTTTGACTGAAGAGGGGCGGTATTGTTGGTAAATTTCCGAGCACTGTTGCAAATTCGTACTGCGGCATTCCCCCATCCGTCTCGCCTTACGGCGAACCGCCTTCCCCGAAGGGGAGGGCTTTCGTCCGCCAAACTGAATTTTAACCTAACAGCTGATATGAACAAATGAAAAATCCCCATCTGCGGCTCTCAACGCAGATGGGGATTTTCAATCAAAACCGTTTTCCGGCTCGTAATGGATCTATCAACAAACGAAGTTCTATGCAGGTGATTCAGCGAAGTAAAGGAAAACGGGAATTTGTGCAACTGATTATGGAAATAAGAGGTTGTATTTTTTGACAATGCCCCTTTTCGTGCATCTTCACTCTCCGCTCTGCAATCTCAGGAATTACTTTGATTTTCGCCTCTGTAAATTCCAATTTATCCTAGCCCTCCGCTCTGCACCATTTTAGAAATGTGCGGAACACCCTTGCGTAACTGCTAATCGTATTGGGGGACACACCGCTTCTACGCAAAGACACCAGCATGGAATCCAAGGCTTCCTTTGTCAGTTCGTCAAAGGTCATTGTCATGTCCAGATGATACCCCAGACTGCGGAAGTGACGATTGTAGGTCAGAACCGTTTTGTCACTCACGCCCTTTGCCATTTGCGCATTCACAAAGCGAGGAAAGATTTCCTCAATTTTCCAACTTTTTTGAGCCATTTGCATTCGCTTTTTTGCCATAAATCAGACCCACTGCCTTTCTCAAAAATTGAGGTTTAGGCAGTGGGTCTGGTGATGGTGCGAGAAAATACAAAAACCCTGAAAGACCTAGAGCTTTCAGGGTTTTGGTGACCCGCCGGGGATTCGAACCCCGGACCCACTGCTTAAAAGGCAGTTGCTCTGCCGACTGAGCTAGCGGATCATGTTTGGCTGGGATGGCCGGATTTGAACCGACGAATGCCAGAGTCAAAGTCTGGTGCCTTACCGCTTGGCGACATCCCAATGTTGGCGCGGCGCCCTTCGGTCGGACACACGCCGTATTATAACACGCTTTTCCCCGTTTGGCAATCCTTTTTTCACGATTTTTGCGGTTTCCCATTCCCTTTCTAAAAAATAAGCACAGCTTCAAAACTTTCTTCGGATTTCCGCCGTGCCCCGGGCCAGTACGGATTCCCCGTTTTCTCCCAGCGCCTGCTCCAGCAGGGCGTATTCCGTCACACTGCCGTGGGGCACCGCCCAGGCACCTGCGTCGGTTCCGGGAGCCAGAAGACCGCCCATGGCGGCAAACCGCGCCGTGTTTTCCAGTGCGCTGTCCAGTATCGCCGCTACCGCGCCCTCGTCAAAACGGCCCTTTCCCCGGAGGTTCCCGATGGTGGACAGGGTCGGCACCCACACCGTGCCGTTCTCCGCCATGGCCTGCAGGGCGCTTTCGTCCAGATACGCCCCGTGCTCCACGGAATCCACCCCGGCTTCGGCAGCGGCCTCCACCGTCCGGGCGCCGTTGGCGTGGGCCATCACGGCGAAGCCCTCCTCATGGGCAATGTGCACCAGCTCCCGGATTTCCCCGGCGGGAAGCCCGTCCTCCGTCAGCACGCCGCAATGGTCAAAATCCATCAGCCCGGAAATCATGATCTTGATAAAATCCGCCCCCGTGGCCCGCTTCCCGGCGACTATGGCGGCATACTGCCTGAGGTCACTGTAAGTTTCCCCGATAAAGCCGCCGTAATGCCCCTTATGGCACAGCGGCGACAGCGGCGTGCGGTAGGTGATGCCGTACTCCGGTGCCAGCGTCCGGGCCAGCACCCCCACGCCCCAACGGTCGCCGCCGTCCCGGAGGTAGGTAAAGCCAAGCCCCCGATAGGTTTCCAGTATCCGCCGCACCCAGTCTTCCGCCACGCCGCCGGAGTGCCGGGCAATGGCGGCTTTCCAGTTTTCTCCGTCCAGAACCATGTGAATGTGACAATCCACCCGCATATCCGCCCACTTCCTTTCGACGGACAGTATAGCATTTTCCCGCTTTCCGCGCAAGACGGAAAAAGGGTCCGCAGCCTTTTCCTGCCGCAGACCCTTTTGAAACGTCATTTACCGGTGTTCGCCCATGAAGAACACAGAAACCGTGCCGGGGCCGGAGTGGGAGCCGATGACCGCGCCGGTGTAGTTGATGAACACGTCCTTGACGCCGTACTTTTCCCGCACCAGCTTCTCCACATACCGGGCGTCCTCCAGGCAGTCGCCGTGGCAGATGAAGACGGTGCTGTTGTCGTAGCCCTTGCCCAGCTCGCCCAGCTTGTCGGCGATGGCCTCCAGCGCCGCCTTACGGCCTCTGACCTTGAACATGTTGATGAGGTGGCCCTCGTCGTCCATATGGAGCACGGGCTTGACCTTCAGCATGGTGCCGATGACGGCTGTGGCGGCGCTGATCCGGCCGCCCCGCTTCAGGTACATCAGATCGTCCACGGTGAACCAGTGGCACAGGTGGAACTTATTCTCCTCCGCCCAGGTGTGCAGCTCCTCCAGGGACATGCCTTCGTCCCGCTTCTTGCAGGCGTACCACACGAGCAGTCCCTGACCCAGGGAGGCGCACAGGGTGTCCACAACGTAAATGGTGCGCTCCGGGTACTTCTCCCGCAGCTCATCGGCGGCGATGACGGCGGACTGGTAGGTGGTGGACAGGCCGGAGGAGAAGGCCAGCACCAGTACATCCGTACCGGCGGCCAGATGGGGCTCCATGGCGTTGGCCCAGCGGTCGGGATTGACGGCGGAGGTTTTCGCGGCTTCCCCGGCCCGCAGCGCGGCATACACCTCCTTCAGGCTGTCGTCGCTGCGGTCATCGACGATTTTACCCTGGAATTCCATGGACAGAGGGACAAGGGTCAAATTCAGCTGGTCATACATCTCAGGGAGAAGGTCACAGCAGGAATCGGTTACGATTTGGTAGTTCGGCATGGGGTTCACACTCCTGAAAAGAATACAGAATCGGCAGAGCCCGAATCTGGAATCATTCTATCACACTTTGGGGAAGAAGTCACGCCCCCGGGGAAGAAAACCATTCATCTTTGCTCCTACCAGCAGTAGAATCCGCAGTTCTACCGCCGGTAGAGTGCGGCGAGTCGCCGCTGACAATGCGTGCACAGGTGGTCTATCCTCGTTACGCCATTGGGTACCGCTCGGTTCGACACATGGTACCAAATTGGTATTTATCTGGTACCCGTTTCGTAGGGCGGGGTCATGACCCCGCCGCTCGGGTATCGAGCCGCTTTTGCCCGGATTTCTCCGGAATTGCCGGTATTCAGCCAAATATACATTGCGCAGAATCCAACGTTGTCGGCGGGGTCATGACCCCGCCCTACGAAAGAGGTACCCGATAAACTGCTATTTCCCGCTCTGTAACGAATCGAGCGTGGTGCTCCGCGCAGCGAATCAAAAATAATCATGATTGCCGGGGGCAATCACACCTTAATGAACGCCCAATGGCGTAACGATTCCACAACAGGTTCGTCACGCATTGCCCGCAGGGGCATTCCCGCAAAACAGCCCCGTCCTTGCGGACGGGGCTGCGGGTTACGGGTCTTCCGATCTCGGAACCGTTGTGATCACCGGGGTGCCGTCACGGTTCAGCAGGGGCGTCAGGCCGCCGGCGTAGCCGCTGGCTTGCCACAGATAGTTCACACCGGTCTGGCGGTCTACCCAAATCTCAATCCGGGTACCAAAACCGCTGCCCTGGGCGTAGGTACGGACGAACCGGTCCTCAATTTTTGCCATGTTACTGCTTCACGCTCTCCACGATGCCCTCGGCCATGCCCACCAGGCCCTGCATCTCGCTGGGAATGATGATCTTGGTCGCCTGGCCGTTGGCAATCTTCTGCATGGCCTCGATGGACTTCAGCTTGATAACCTGGTCGTTGGGGGCGGACTTGTTCAGCATTTCCAGAGAATCCGCCAGCGCCTGCTGCACCTTGCGGATGGCTTCGGCTTCGCCCTCGGCCTTCAGGATCGCGGCCTGCTTCTCAGCGTCGGCCCGGAGAATGGCGGACTCCTTCTCGCCCTCGGCAATGAGGATGGCGGACTTCTTCTGGCCCTCGGCCTGGAGAATCGCCTGACGGCGGTCACGTTCGGCCTTCATCTGCTTCTCCATGGAGTTCTGGATGTCCTGAGGAGGCAGAATATTCTTCAGCTCCACCCGGTTGACCTTGATGCCCCAGGGGTCGGTGGCCTCGTCCAGGATGGAACGCATCTTGGTGTTCACCACGTCCCGGCTGGTCAGGGTCTGATCCAGCTCCAGATCGCCTATGATGTTACGCAGGGTGGTTGCGGTCAGGGTTTCCATTGCCGCCATGGGCTGCTCCACGCCGTAGGCGTACAGCTTGG